>JAKOWQ010000234.1 GCA_029781465.1 Pseudomonadota bacterium | reverse complement strand
CGACAACATTGCCTATTTCCCCGATCGGGTAACCCGGACCAACGGGATTATCACCCTGGTCGACCTCACGGCCGACAACATCGGATCGCGGCGGACCAAGGGGATCGAGGTTTCGCTGCGCGCCGGATTCGACGGGCTTGGCGGGGCGTTCACGGCTGGACTCGACGGGACCTATCTGGTGGAAAAGAAGGAGAAGTTCCTTCCCTCCGCGCCCTACGGCGCCAGTCTGATCGGCAAGTTCACCTTCGCCGGCGATCTTGGCCTGCGCTGGAAGCACAGCGCCTGGATCAATTTCGCCAAGGATAACTGGTCGCTCAACTTCTCGCAGATCTACCGCTCGGGTTATGACAACCAGGCCCTGCCCGGAATCGCCAATGGCACCGTGACCCGCGCGGACTACAATCCGCGGGTCAAGCCCTATATCATCTACAACCTTTCCGGCACGGTAGACATCATGGAGCGGATGCGTTTGACCCTGGGGGTCAAGAACCTGTTCAATACCGATCCGCCGTTCGCGATCACCTATGACAGCAACACCGGTGCCGGCTCCTCGTGGGAACCGCGTGTGGCCGATCCGCGGGGTCGTTCGTTCACGGTTACGGCCGAGGTCAAGTTCTGATCCAGTCTTGTCGTAGTAGTGTCAAAGAAAAGGGCGCCTTCTTTCGGGGAGGCGCCCTTTTTTTGTCCAAGCCGCTGAAATCATGGAAAACTGGCTCTTAACCCTGATTTTACCCTGATCTGCGAGGATTTCGATACCGCAAGCTCAACCATTGGCGGAACCGAAATGTCCGATGAACCCGCATTTGTGGCCACGGGTGGCCGCGTGGCAGATCGCAAGAACTTCGAGGTCGAGGTGCAATTTCGCCTCGGGGCGAAGCGTGCGATGGTCAAGGTGCGCGATATTTCGCCCTTTGGTGCGCGCGTTTCGGGCGTGTTTCTGGTCCATGAGGGGGACCGTTTCTTCCTCAAGCTGCCCTCGATCGAGCCGATCGAGGCAACCGTGGCCTGGGTCAGCGATTTCGAATTCGGCTGCAAATTCGCCCGGCCGATCAATCCGGTCATCTTCGAGGCGGTAACCCGCTAACCCCGCGCAAAACCGGTCTGAGCCGATTGCCCGTTGGCAGGGCGCAGTCCATAGAGCGCCGCATGACTGGTGACCCGTCGATACGAGGAAGCGAACTTCTGGCGGGCGATGCCGTGCTGCGCTCGAGCCTGGGCTGGGACGCGCGTCTCTGGGCAGGGAGCGGACAGCGCCTGCTTGACCGGATCGACGCCGGGCTGCTGAGCGGGGCAATTCACGCCCGGTTGCCCGATGGCACTCGCCGGGTGCTGGGCGGACGCGCGCCGGGGTTTGAGGCAGTCGTCAATCTGAACAACTGGCGCGCATTGCTGCGCCTGGCAACCGGGGGATCGATCGGCTGGTACCAGGCCTGGGAAGCGAGTGAATGGGACAGTCCCGATCCGGTGCCATTGTTCGCGCTGTTCATGGCCAATGCCGAAAGCCTGGGCAGCGCGGGGCGGGCAAGCGGTCTGGGGCGGTACATCGCCCGCGCGCTGCACTGGCTCAATCGCAACACCCGCAGCGGCGCGCGCCGCAATATCCATGCCCACTACGATCTCGGCAACGATTTCTATGCGCAGTGGCTTGATCCGGCGCTGGTCTATTCCAGCGCGCGGTTCGAGCGCGGCGCAACCTCGCTTGCAGGGGCTCAACAGGACAAGCTCGATACCATCGCCGAACGTGTTGCCGGGGTCCAAACGGTTCTGGAGATTGGCTGCGGTTGGGGTGCACTCTCTGCCAGGCTGGCCGACGCCGGCATGGCGGTCACCGCGATCAGTCTCTCGGACGAGCAGCTTGCGCTTGCCCGCGCACGGCACGGATCGCAGATCGATTGGCGCAAGCAGGACTATCGCGACACCTCAGGCCAGTTCGACGCGGTGGTCAGTGTCGAAATGGTCGAGGCGGTGGGGCGGGAATACTGGCCTGACTTCTTCGATTGCCTAGAGCGCAACCTCAAGCCAGGCGGGCGCGCGGCAATTCAGTACATCGCGATCAGCGAGCCGCTGTTCGAAGCCTACGCCCGCAGCGCCGATTTCATCCAGGCCTATATTTTTCCCGGTGGGATGCTGGCGAGCGAAGAGGAGTTCCGCCGTCTTGCCGCCGAAGCCGGGTTCGAATGGCGGGACCAGGCACGCTTCGGGGCCGACTATGCCGAAACCCTCAGGATCTGGCGGGAGAATTTCGATGCGGCCGTGGCGGAGGGCCGTCTGCCCGCAGGATTCGACGAGCGCTTCGTACGGCTGTGGCGCTACTACCTGATGTATTGCGAGGGCGGTTTTCGCGGCGGCGGGATTGATGTCGTCCAGGTCACCCTGGTGAAGCGATGAAGTGGGTCCTTGCCCGCCGACAAGCCGTCAGGCTTTTTGGGGGGCGAAGGGACAGCCGGCCGATCGGCCGGGCAAGGACCCGCGACATGGCTAGCCGATCGGGCGATAGACCGAATCGGGACGCCAGCGCGCAAGGATGTTGTCGTGAACGATCGGGCTGAGCAGCTGATCGAAGGCGCAGCCGATCAGGCTGTTGTCCCACCAGATCACCTGCGCCTGAAGCGCTTCGAGGCCCGGCAGGGTCAGCCAGCACACCGTGCCGGGATGGATCCGGTTGACCGCAGCGGAGCAAAAGCCGCTCAACGAAAGATCGTGGACCACGGTCTGGTATCCGCGTGCGCCCGAAACCCGCAGCATCGCCGGAATGGTGATGCGCGTGCGCGGTGCGCTGCGGTCTTCCTGGGCCGCGGTGAAGTAGGGGTCCCGGGTCTGGGTGAGAAAGTCGCTCATGTCCGTCTGCGTCCCTTGCGTGCTTGCCAGGAGCTTTCCCGGCAAGATTGGCAAAGAATGGCGCATCAGGGTTTCACGGTGTTTATGAGGCTTGGTTAACGCGCTCGCGGTGCGGGCTGGCGAATTGTTCACCAAGCAGATCAACCAAGCGTTCGGCGACGGCCTCGGGCGGCTTGACCGATGCGGGATCCTCGCCCGGATAGGCCTTGGCGCGCATCGCCGTGCGGGTTGCGCCAGGATCGACAATCGCGACGCGGATCTTGCTGATATTCTTCACTTCCTGGGCGTAGCAATCGATCAGCACTTCGGCTGCAGCCTTGCTCGCGGCATAGGCGCCCCAGAAGGCGCGCGGCGCAGTCGCGAGGCTGGTGGTCAGATGGACCATCCGCGCATCCTTGCTGCGCCGCATCAGCGGATCGAACCGCGAGATCAGCGCCTGGGTTGCCATCAGGTTGGTGCTCACCGCCTTGGCCAGCACGGTCTGGTCAATATCGGTTACCGGGGTCAGTTCGGGCAGCACGGCCGCACAGTGGACCAGGATGTCGAGCGCCGCCCAGCGCGAGGCAACCGCACCGGCCAGCCGCGCGATCCCGTCGCCCTCGGCCAGATCGAGCGGAGCGATGGTGGCCGAACCGCCGGCCTCGAAGATCGCCTGCTCGACTGCTTCAAGCGCTCCGGCATCGCGCGCGGTCAGCACCACATGCGCGCCCTCCGCGGCAAGCGCGCGCGCTGTGGCCGCGCCGATCCCCTTACTTGCCCCGGTGACGAGCGCGACCTGTCCGGCAAAACGGCTCATGCTACTTTTCCGACCGGAAGGACCAGCTGCCCGGCTTCGGCCTCGCGTTCGACAAGGTCGGTCAGACGGGTGGGATAGTCGCCGGTGAAGCAGGCATCGCAGTGCCGCGGGCAGCCATCTTCACGGCCCGGCGCGCCGACCGCGCGGTACAGTCCGTCGATCGAGACGAAGGCCAGGCTGTCGGCAACGATGAACTTTGTCATCTCCTGCACGTCCATCCGCGCGGCGAGCAGCTTATGCCGCTCGGGCGTGTCGACCCCATAGAAGCACGAATGGCTGGTTGGCGGGCTGGCGACGCGCATGTGCACCTCGGCCGCGCCGGCATCGCGCATCATCTGCACGATCTTGAGGCTGGTGGTGCCGCGCACGATCGAATCGTCGATCAGCACGATCCGCTTGCCTTCCACCAGCGCGCGGTTGGCATTGTGCTTGCGCTTGACGTCGGCATGGCGCGCGCCGTCGCTGGGCTGGATGAAGGTGCGCCCGACATAGTGCGAGCGGATGATGCCCAGGCCGAAGGGAATGCCCGATTGCTGGGCATAGCCGATCGCCGCAGGCACGCCCGAATCCGGCACCGGCACCACCAGGTCCGCCTCGACCGGGGCCTCGATCGCCAGCTCGGCGCCGATCTGGCGGCGCACCTCATAAACCGAGCGGCCCCCCATTACCGAATCCGGACGGCTGAAATAGACGTGCTCGAAGATGCAGGGGCGGGCCGGAAGATTGCCGAACGGGCGGTGACTGGTGAGGCGCCCATCCTGGCGCACCTCGACGATCTCACCCGGTTCGATTTCGCGGACAAATTCGGCGCCGACCACATCGAGCGCGACGGTTTCACTGGCGAAAACCGTGGCTTCGCCGATCTTGCCCATCACCAGCGGGCGGATCCCCAGTGGATCGCGGCAGGCGATCATCCGCTTGGGGGTCATGCAGATCAGCGAGTAGGCGCCTTCGACCATCCTCAGCGCATCAACGAAGCGATCGAGCAGGGTGGGATAGCGGCTGGTGGCGATCAGGTGGATGATCACCTCGGTATCCGAGGTCGACTGAAAGATCGCGCCCTTTTCCACCAGCTCGCGCTTAAGCGTCATGGCATTGGAAATATTGCCGTTATGCGCGATGCTGAACCCGCCGCGCGCCAGATCGGCATGGAGCGGCTGGACATTGCGCAGCCCCTGGCCGCCGGTGGTGGAATAGCGCACGTGGCCCGATGCCATTGCCCCCGGCAGTTCGGCCATGATCGCGGCATCGGAGAAGACCTGGGCAACGTGGCCCAGCCCGCGCCGGGCAAAGAACTGCTGCCCATCCCAGCTGATGATCCCGCAGGCTTCCTGGCCGCGATGCTGCAGGGCGTGGAGGCCCAGCGCGGTGGTGGCGGCGGCCTCGGCCGTGCCGATGACGCCGAAAATGCCGCATTCCTCCCGCAGCTTGTCGCCATCTGCGTCGAGGAAGGGGTGGGTAAGGTTCATCGTGGAATCGCCCGATCCATGCTGCGCCCGGTGGCAGCGCCTTTGGCCCCGATGGGCCGGAAAGGCAAGGGGGCGCCGGGAACCATCCTCAACCTTTGAGCTTCTCGAGATAGGCGGCAGCATCGTTGACCTTGAGCCGCACCCACAGCGGCTGGTGGTCGGACAGCTGATAGGTGCGCCAGTCGCTGTATTTGGCCTTGTTGGATTGCGCCATTTGCGCGGCATATTCGCCCGCATCGCCATCGCGGTAGACGTGATCGAAGAAGGCGAAAGTGCCGTAATCGCTGTCGGGCAGGTCGGTCTGTCCGGCAACATCGATCCCGCTGCCCCGGCTGAGGTAGGCGATCTGGTCATAGAACATGGTGTGGGTCACGTTGGTGCGGAAATAGTCCGCGCCCGGTGAGCGAAAGCCGTGGGCCTTGAGCGCCTGCATGGTCTCGTGCCCGGGGCTGATGATGTTGAAATCGCCCAGCAGGAACAGCGTCTGAGCGTGGCGAAAGGCCTGCTTGGCATATTTGGCGAGGAAGCCCGCGATCCGGTCGATTTCCGAAACCCGCTGGGCCAGCGCCGGTCCGCGCTCCTTGCCGTAGAAGATGTGCACCGTGCAGATATCGAACTTGAACCAGCCCGCCTGGAACGAGGTGAGGAATGGCGTGCGGGCAAACTGCTTGCCGGTCTTGGTGGCGTCTGTCACCAGCATGTCGGGGGGCAGAACGATCTCACCGGCGATCTTGCGGAAGAAGACCTTGCGCTTGTCGTAAGCGAACAGCAGCCGTTCGCCATTGCCGCCCAGCTTGGGGTCGGTCACTTCGGTGGCGATGTAGTCCCAGTCGCGCCCCAGGATCGAGAAGATCTTCTCCCACTCGTCGATCTCGTTCACTTCCTGCACCGCGACGAAATCGAAGCGCGAAATGATCTCGGCGATGTACCAGAAGCTTTCCGGCTGGCGCGGCCCGGCGCCGCGCCGCATCTTGCGCTTGTCATAGGCGGGATCGAGCCCGAGCAGATAGTCCTTGCCCAGATCGCGCACGTTCCAGGTGGCGAGCAGAAGCGAATCGGTCTGGTCCTTGGGCGGGATCTGCTGGTCGAGCGCGGCGCGAAGGCGCTGGAGGTTGCCGACCACGCGGCCGCGTTCGGCGGAATCGCGGAAATCGTAGCGTAGTTGGTAGTAGTCCATGGGGCTGCTCCACAGGTTGCCAAGGCGTGCCAGTGAGACCCGTCGTTTTCTTGTCGGGCGAGGATAGCCCATTGTGGGCCGGGCACAAGCGCCGCGGCGAACTTGCCCTGCGGGGTATGCGCGCCTAAATCAGCGCCGATCCGCCGACCGTTGAAAGTGCCCTCCGCTTGCTGCTCACCCCTTTCGAATGGACCATTGCCAAGCGCTATATGCTGCCCGGGCGCGGCGAAGCCTTCATCGCGCTGGTGGCGGGGATCAGCCTGGTTGCTGTGATGCTCGGAGTGGCCGCGCTGGTCATAGTGATGAGCGTGATGAACGGCTTTCGCGCCGAACTGTTTGACAAGATCGTTGGCCTCAACGGCCACGCCATCGTCCAGGCCTATGGCGGGCGGCTTGATGATTGGCGCGGTGTGCTCAAGGATGTGCGTGCCACCCCCGGAGTGACCCGTGCCTCTCCCCTGATCGAGCAGCCACTGATGGCCAGTTCCAACGGGCGGGTCGATCTGATCTTCGCGCGCGGCAACACGCCGGAAGATATCGATCGCTATCGAAGCAAACTCGTTTCGGGCGATCTCAAGGCGCTGCAGCCCGGCGCGGACAATGTTGCGATCGGCGCGCAGCTTGCCTCCAACCTTGGGCTCAAGGTGGGTGATGCGATCACGATCATCAATCCGCAGGGCCAGGCCACCCCGTTCGGCACGGTGCCGCGGCAGATTTCCTATACCGTGGCGGCAATTTTCGAGATCGGGATCTTCGATTTCGACGAGCGCTTCGTGGTCATGCCGATGCAGGATGCGCAGACCCTGATGCTGATGGGCGACGCTGTTGGCATGATCGAGGTGCAGGTAACTGATCCCGAGCGGGTGGGCGAAATCCTCGCCCCGGTGCAGGAAAAGCTCGCCGGTCGCGCCGTGCTGGTTGACTGGAAGGCGATGAACGCCAGCCTGTTCGAGGCGCTCGCGGTGGAAAGGGTGGCGATGTTCGTGGTGCTTTCGATCATCGTGCTGGTCGCGGTGTTCAACATCCTCTCCAGCCTGATCATGCTGGTCCGCGCCAAGACCAGGGACATCGCGATCCTGCGGACAATGGGGGCGAGCCGCAAATCTCTGCTCAAGATCTTCGTCACCATCGGCTCGGTGATTGGGTTGCTCGGCATGGTCGCCGGGCTGGGGCTGGGCTTTCTGTTCCTGTTCTTCCGCCAGCCGATCGTGCACGGGGTGGAGCTGCTGACGGGGCAGAACCTGTGGGATCCCTCGATCCGCTTCCTGACCGAGCTGCCCAGCCGCAGCGATCCGGTGGAAATCGCCCTGATCTGCGCGATGGCCCTGGTGTTCAGCTTCCTTGCCACGCTCTACCCCGCGCGCAAGGCGGCGAAGACCGATCCGGTGCAGGTGCTGCGCTATGAGTGATCCGGTGGTCCGCCTTTCCGGTCTGACCCGCAGCTTCGAGCAGGGCGGGGTGCGGATCGATGTGCTGCGCGGGATCGATCTGGAACTGAAGCCGGGAGAGATCGTGGCGCTGCTCGGCCCTTCGGGATCGGGCAAATCGACCATGCTCCAGGCCGTTGGTCTGCTGGAAGGCGGGTTCGGCGGCAGGATCGAGATAGCCGGGACCGATGCCTCGGCGCTGTCTGACGATGCGCGCACCGCACTGCGCCGCGACCGGAACGGCTTTGTCTACCAGTTCCACCACCTGCTGCCCGATTTTTCGGCGCAGGAGAACGTGATGTTGCCCCACCTCGTCAAGGGGCGCGGCGAGGCGGAGGCTCGCGAGCACGCGG
>JAKOWQ010000229.1 GCA_029781465.1 Pseudomonadota bacterium | reverse complement strand
GCCAGCTGGCATACCAAGTCCACCGATGCGGCCAACTGGATCGCCGGGCAGCACGCGATCCCGTTGACCGCCGAGGAATTCATCCAGGCATCGCGTCATTACCCGATCATTTTCTCGTCGACCGAACAGCCGGTTCCACTGGCGCTGATGGGCCTCAACGAGGGCACCAACGTGTTCTTCGATGCCGAAGGCCGTCCGACTGTCCCGGCCTATGTGCCCGCCTATGCTCGCCGCTACCCGTTCATGCTGGCGCGGCTCTCGCCCGATTCCGAAGAGCTTTCGCTGTGCTTCGATCCTACCACCAATCTGATCGGCGATTTCGAAGAAGGCTTTGCCCTGTTCGAAAACGGCGAGCCAAGCGAAACCTGCAAGGCGACGCTGGAGTTCTGCAAGAACTTCGAGGAAGCTGGTTTCCGCACCGGCCAGTTCGTACAGGATCTGATCAAGCATGACCTGCTGATGGACGGCGAGGTCTCGATCCAGCAGGAAGGCAGCGACCAGCCCTTCATCTATCGCGGTTTCAAAATGGTCGACCAGGAAAAGCTGCGCGAGCTACGTGGCGACGTGCTGCGGACCATGAACCAGAACGGGATGCTGGCGTTGATTTTTGCGCATCTGTTCAGCCTCGAGCACATCAGTGCGGTATTTGGCCTGCAGGTCCAGCAGGGCAACGGCCCGGTCCCCGTACCGGCTGCCTGACCGCTTCCTAACGCGTCAGAGGGCTGCGGTGCAACCGGCACCGTGGCCCTCTGCGCATCCAGCGAAGCAGCACTTGCCAGACGAAAACAAGAGGCTTATCTTCCCCAGCATCTTGCCGTTGCTTCCCTCATGGCAGTGGCAGGATTTGGTGCACTTCGGTGCACCTCCTCCCTGAACCTTGGCCACCTCGTGCCGCGTGCACGAGGTGGTTTTTTCTTGATGTTATTCGGCGGCTTCCGCCCAGCCCGAAGCCTGGGCATTGCGCCCAAGCTCCGCTACTTCCCCCGCCAGGCGGCGAACCAATCCAACCAGCAGGTGAACCATGGCCGCAAAGCCCTTGCCCGGTTCGGCGAGCCGCGCATCGAGATAGCTCGCGCGATCGATTTCGAGCTGGATCGCATGGATACCGCGCCCCGGCGCGGCATGCCGTTCAAGCACATAGCCACCAGCGTAGGGCCGGTTATGCGCCGCCGCGCGGCGCATCTCGTTGAAATAGCCAAAGCACGATCCGACCAGCGAGCCATTGCAACTCGCGCCAAACCGATCACCAAGAACGAATTCCGGGGCATCTCGTCCGTGCCGAAGCCCAAGCGGCGGCATCGAGTGCAAATCGAGCAACAACGCCGCCCCCCACCTGTCGCGCAATCGCAGCAGGGTTTCGGCCAGACAGCCATGGTAGGGCGCATGGATCGATTCGATCCGCGCATCGAGCTCCTCGGTATCGTGCCTTCGCTTCCAAAGCTCACCGAGACCCGGCAGCCGCCGGGGGATGAGACCCAGACCGGAACGGACCCGAGTGCCCGGCGTGTAGCTGCCCAGGCTATCGGGCTTGCCGCGCGCAAACATGTCCCAATCGACATCGTCCGTTGCACGGTTGAGATCGATCATGGCGCGGGGCGCGTGGGCGATAAGCAAAGCCGCTCCGGTCTCGCGCGCGATCTGTTCGCCGAGCCGATCGGCATAACGATCCTCAAGTTTGAGCGCGGCAAATCCCGGATTGCGCATTCGCTGGATCAGACTGCCGGGATAGGCTCGGCCGGCGTGGGGAACCGAAATCAGCACCGGAATCGCCGAAGGCTCGGGCAAGGTCAGCGCAAAGGCGGCCATCCCGTGGCCGCCGGGTATTTCCCCACCTTCGCTCCGGGGCGAATCGAGACCTCTTCCGGGGATCCGTTCCATGGCTCCATGCTCGCCCCTAATTGCCGGACTGTCAAAAACTGGCTGTATCGCAGCGGGTCACCGGTCGATTTGAGGCAAGATTGTTAACCGCCCCCGTGTATGTAGCAGGTGCATCCCAGGGGGCTGGGAGTCGCGCCCGACCAACCGAATGGACCCGACGCAATGATCCGCATCCTGCTTGCCGAAGACGAAGAGGCCATGCGCACCTATCTGGCGCGCGCGCTCGAAAACGCGGGCTATGAAGTGATCGCGGTCGATCGTGGAACGGCGGCGGTCCCGCTTCTGGAAATGGGCGATTTCGACCTGCTGCTTTCCGATATCGTCATGCCCGAGATGGACGGGATCGAGCTTGCCCAGCGCTGCGCCGAGATCAGCCCCAAGACCAAGGTGATGTTCATCACCGGCTTTGCCGCAGTAACGCTTAAAGCCAGCCGCGAGGCGCCCCAGGCCAAAGTCCTTTCCAAGCCCTTCCACCTGCGCGATCTGGTGCTGGAGGTGGAACGGATTTTCGGTCAGCAGGCGCAAGCCTCGATCTAGGGTTGCATCCCACCGGGAGCCCCGCTAATGGCGCTCCCCTGCCCGGTCGCATAGGCGCAGGGCAAGCCGAATGGTGCCGGGCGTATAGCTCAGTGGTAGAGCACTATGTTGACATCGTAGGGGTCGCAAGTTCAATCCTTGCTACGCCCACCATTCGCTGAAAAGGCCCCGGAAATCCGGGGCCTTTTTCGTTGCGGCAGTTGCCATGCGGCTTATTTGCCTTGCCAGTTTGGCTTGCGTTTTTCGGCAAAGGCGGCAGCCCCTTCGCGGGCATCCTGGCTGACGAAGACCGGGGCGATATAGGCGGCCTGCTTCTGCCACATCTCTTCATCGCTCCACGAATGCGAATCGCGCACGATCGCCTTCGATGCGATCAGCGCCAGCGGGCCGTTTTCGGCGATCCGGGCGGCGAGCTCCTTTGCGCCTCCAATCGCCGGGCCATCGGTGATGCGATTGATGAAGCCCAGCTCATAGGCGCGCGCGGCGTCGATGAAATCACCGGTCAGCGCCAGTTCCATCGCGATGCGCGGCGGAATCTGGCGCGGCAGCTTGATCAGTCCGCCGGCCGCGGCGGCAAGGCCGCGCTTGGCCTCGGGAATGCCGAATTTTGATCCCGCGCTGGCAACGATCAGATCGCAGCTGAGCGCCAGTTCCATCCCACCCGCGAGTGCATAGCCATCGACCGCCGCAATAACAGGCTTCTTCGGGGTCCATTCGGTCAGCCCGCCAAAGCCCCTGCCTTCGATCGAGGGCCGCTCGCCGCGCAGGAAGCCCTTGAGATCCATGCCCGAGCAAAACGTTCCGCCCGCCCCGGTCAAGATCGCGCAGCGCAGACTGTCGTCTGCTTCCAGCCGGTCCATCGCCGCTGCGATCCCTTCCGCCTGGGCCTTGTTCATCGCGTTCTTGGCCTCGGGACGGTTCATCGTAACGATCAGTACGCCGCCATCGACTTCGGTCAGGACTTCGCTCGCTTCGCTCATGATGGGAATCCTCTCTGCGAATGTTTAATCGATTGCTTAAATGCCTATTCGCATCGCCCCTGCCCTGTCCAGCGCGAATTGGGCGAAAGCGCGAACTTGCGCCATGTCGCTCACCTGCTAAGGGGTCCGGGAATCGCAAGCAAACTCCCCGGGGAAAGACGAAGAACGATGGGCAAGATCAAGGTGAAGAACCCGGTCGTCGAAATCGACGGCGACGAAATGACCCGCATCATCTGGCAGTGGATCCGCGAACGCCTGATCCTGCCCTACCTCGACGTCGACCTGAAATACTACGACCTGGGGATCGAAAAGCGCGACGAGACCAATGACCGGATCACGGTCGATTCGGCCAATGCGATCCGTGAATTCGGCGTCGGCGTGAAGTGCGCGACGATCACCCCGGACGAAGCCCGGGTCGAGGAATTCGGCCTCAAGAAGATGTGGAAGAGCCCCAACGGCACGATCCGCAACATCCTGGGCGGGGTGGTGTTCCGCGAACCGATCGTGATGCAGAACGTTCCCCGGCTGATCCCGGGCTGGACCGATCCGATCGTGGTTGGCCGCCATGCCTTTGGCGACCAGTACAAGGCGACCGACTTCCGCGTTCCGGGCGCCGGCAAGTTGCGGCTGGTATGGGAAGGCGAGAACGGCGAGAAGATCGACGAGGAGGTGTTCCAGTTCCCCTCGTCGGGCGTGGCGCTGGCGATGTACAATCTCGACGATTCGATCCGTGATTTCGCCCGTGCCAGCTTCAACTATGGCATCGGTCGCAACTGGCCGGTCTATCTTTCGACCAAGAACACGATCCTCAAGGCCTATGACGGCCGCTTCAAGGATCTGTTCGCGGAAGTGTTCGAAAGTGAAGGCTTCAAGGAACAGTTCGACAAGCTGGGCATCGTTTACGAACACCGCCTGATCGACGACATGGTGGCCTCGGCGCTGAAGTGGTCGGGCAAGTTCATCTGGGCCTGCAAGAACTACGACGGCGACGTCCAGTCCGATCAGGTCGCACAGGGCTTCGGCTCGCTGGGTCTGATGACCTCGGTGCTGATGACCCCCGATGGCAAGACCGTGGAGGCAGAGGCCGCGCACGGCACCGTCACCCGTCACTACCGCCAGCACCAGAAGGGCCAGCAGACCAGCACCAATCCGATCGCCAGCATCTTCGCCTGGACCCGCGGCCTGATCTATCGCGGCAAGTTCGACGAGACCCCCGAAGTGGTGCGTTTCGCCGAAACGCTGGAAAAGGTCTGCATCGACACGGTCGAGAGCGGCAAGATGACCAAGGATCTGGCGCTGCTGATCGGCCCCGACCAGAACTGGCTGACCACCGAAGGCTTCTTCGAGGCGATCGTGCAGAACCTCGAAACCGAAATGGGCGCGTGGCAATAGCACCACCGGCATTCTGATACGAAAAGCGGCGGCCCGGGATACCTTGGCCGCCGCTTTCGTTATTGAGGGCTGTAACTGAACCGCGCGCTTTGCCATAGTCGCGCCATGGCCGGTCCTGCGGAATTCGTACCCAACTCCACGCTTGGCGATGCGCTGGTGATCCTTGGCGCGGCGGGGATCGTGATCCCGCTGTTCGCCCGGTTCCGGATCACCCCGGTGATCGGCTTCATTGTGGTGGGAATGCTGGTTGGCCCGTTCGGGCTGGGCGGAGCGGTAGGCGAACGACCCTGGCTGGCCTACGTCACGATCAGCGATCCCGCGCGGCTGGGCCCTTTCGCCGAATTCGGCATCGTGCTGCTGCTGTTTTCGATCGGGCTGGAGCTTTCGTTTGCGCGGCTCTGGCAGATGCGGCGAACGATATTCCGGCTGGGCGCGATGGAGCTGATTGGCTGCGCGGTGCTGATCGCGCTGGTGCTGATGGCTCTTGGCAATTCCGCCCCCACTGCTTTCGCGCTCGGCCTCGCGCTGGCGCTTTCCTCAACCGCGCTGGTGCTGCGGATCGCAGATACCGGCACCCCCGTAGGCCGCGCGGCGCTGGGCATGTTGCTGTTTGAGGATATCGCGCTAGTTCCGATCATCTTCCTGCTTGGCGCGATGGGCCGAGGGGATAACGTACCGGAAATCGGCGAGTTTCTGGCCGTGGCGGGACGCGGCGCGCTGGTGCTGGGGGCATTGCTGGTGTTCGGGCGCCTTGGCTTGCCGCGCCTTTTCGCCCAGGCGGCGCGGACCAAAAGCCCCGAGCTGTTCCTGGCCGCAAGCCTACTGGTGGTGATTTTCGCCTCACTGGTGACCGGGGCGGCCGGGCTGTCTCCGATCGTCGGCGCGCTGATCGCCGGATTGCTGATCGCGGAGACCGAATACCACGCCGAAGTCGAGGCGATGATCGAGCCATTCAAGGGCCTTGCGCTGGGGGTATTCCTGCTGACGGTCGGGATGAGCCTCGATCTTGGCATGGTGTGGGACCGCGCGGGCGAGCTGGCAGTTGCGGTGGTGCTGGTTTTCTGCGCCAAGGCGCTGGTCACCGGGCTGCTGCTGCGGCTCGACGGTGCGCGCACCGCCACTGCAACAGAGGCCGGTATCCTGCTTGCCAGCCCATCCGAAACCACCCTGATCGTACTTACCACCGCGATCAGCGTCGGGCTTATCCGCAGGGACGCGGCGCAATTCTGGCAGATCGTCACCGCGATCGGGATGACCGTCACCCCGATCCTCGCCATCGCCGGGCGCTGGCTGGCGCGGCGGGTCGATCTCGCGGGGGTGGCCCCGCCCAGGCTTGATGGAGAAGAGGCGCGCACCATTATCGTAGGTTTTGACCGGGTCGGGCGCTTGATCGCCGACATGCTGCGCCGCCACGATCAGCCCTATGTCGCGATCGACCTCGATGCGGATCAGGTCGCGCGCGGGCTGAAGCAGGGGTATGCGATCGGCTTTGGCGATGCCACCCGCGAAGGCACGTTGGACCGGCTAGGGCTAGCCAGCGCCAAAGCGGTGGTGCTGACCATGGACGAGCCGGTTCTGGCGCAGCGGCTGGTTCGCAAGCTGCGCGCCCGCTTTCCCGATCTGCCGATCATTGCCCGCGCGCGCGACGCCAACCATGCCGCCGCTCTCTATCGCGCCGGGGCCAGCACTGCCGTGCCGCAGACGCTGGAGGGCAGCCTTCAACTGTCCGAGGCGGTGCTGGTCGACGTGGGCGTGCCGATGGGCTTCGTGATCGCCAGCATCCACGAAAAGCGCGATGAATTCCGCGCCCGAATCAAGGAGCAGGGCGAGCTGGACGCAAAACCCAAGCTGAAAAGCGCAAGCCTGCGCGAACGCGCGGGTTAGGCGCCGCTCAGCACAGCCTTCGCCGCCGCGATCGCCTCTGCTGCTTTGGAGCCATCGGGGCCGCCGCCCTGGGCCATGTCGGGCCGACCGCCGCCACCCTTGCCGCCCAGCGCCTCGACCCCGGCGCGGACCAGATCGACCGCGCTGACCTTGCCGGTCAGATCGTCTGTCACCGCCGCAGCGATGCTGGCCTTGCCTTCGTTGACTGCCACAATTGCCGCCACACCCGATCCCATCCGCGCCTTGGCCGTATCGAGCAGACCGCGCAGTTCCTTGGGATCGAGGCCCTCGAGCACCTGGCCGGAAAACTTCATCCCGCCGATCTCTTCGTCAGCCGCTTCGGCCTTGCCTCCACCGCCGCCCAGCGCCAGTGCCTTTTTCGCCTCGGCCAGATCGCGCTCGAGCTTGCGGCGCTCGTCGAGCAGCACGGCAACACGCGACTCGACCTCGTCGGGCGTGGTCTTGAGCAGGCCCGCCGTGCTTTTGAGCGCTTCCTCGCGTCCGACCAGCCAGGTCCGCGCGCCTTCTCCGGTCAGCGCCTCGATCCGGCGCACGCCCGAACTGACTGCGCTTTCGCTGACGACGCGGAACACCCCAATTTCGCCCAATGCACGCACATGGGTGCCCCCGCACAGCTCGACCGAATAGGAGTGACCCGCCTCGCTGCCCATCGACAGCACGCGAACTTCATCGCCATATTTCTCGCCGAACAGCGCCATCGCACCCGCTGCGACAGCGTCGTCGGGGCTCATCAGCCGTGTGACCACCTGCTCGTTGCCGCGGATCTGCGCGTTCACCTCGCGCTCGATCGCGGCGATATCCTCAGGCGAGAGCGCGGCGGGATGCGAGAAATCGAAGCGTAGTCGGTCAGGCGCAACCAGCGAACCCTTCTGCGTCACATGCGCCCCCAGGCGGCCCCGCAGCGCGGCATGAAGCAGGTGCGTTGCCGAATGGTTGGACCGGATCGCATCGCGGCGTACGGAGTCGATATCGAGCCGCACCATGTCGCCCACCTTGATCGCCCCTTCGGCAATCCTGGCATGATGGGCATGAAGCTTGCCCAGCGGCTTGGAAGTGTCAGCCACAGTCAGCCTCAGCCCGCCGGCACCCGTGATCGTTCCGGCATCGCCCATCTGACCACCGCTTTCGCCATAGAACGGGGTCTGATTGACGATCACAGCAACCGCATCGTCGGCCGAGGCACTGTCCACTTCCTTGCCGTCTTTGACCAGCGCGACGACCT
>JAKOWQ010000019.1 GCA_029781465.1 Pseudomonadota bacterium | reverse complement strand
GAGCTGCTGGTGCGCGGAGACGAACAGGAAACGCCCAGCTATGTTGCCCGCTTCACCGAGGCCGGCGCCGAAGCGCTTGCCGCCCCGCGCGAGGCGGTACTGCCCGCGGCGCTTGGCAGCGGCGATCTGGTGGCGTTGGCGATCGAGGCGAGCGCGGGCGAATACCGCGCGGGCGATCAGGTCTGGCTGCGCCGCCATGGCCCGGCGGACTATGCCCGCCTGCTCAACCGCGACGTGCTGGTGCCACGCGCGGGCGGCCGCTTTGCCTTCGGGCGGATGATCGACCGGGATGAGCACCGCGTCGCCGTGCTTGCCCCCGGCGCGGGCAGCCGCCAGGTGGTGGTGGACAATCCGGCCTGGATCGCGGTGGCGGAAATGCTGGTGCGCAAGCTGTGAGCAAGCCGCGCGTCCTTTCGCTCTCCACGCTGTTTCCTACTCCGGCCCGGCCCGGTTTCGGCAAATTCGTCGAATATTCGCTCGGCGCGGTGGCGCGGCGCAGTGATATTGATCTGACCGTGGTCAATCCGATCGGGGTTCCGCCCTGGCCGCTGTCACGCCGGGAGCCCTATCGCACCCATGACAGCGCCCCCCAGCAGGGCGAGCTTGAGGGTGCACCGGTCCATTATCCGCGCTTCACGCTGGTTCCGCGCTTCGGCAGCGACAGCAACGCCGGGCGCATCGTGCGCGCGGTGATGCCGCTGGTGCAGAAGCTCCACGCCGAACGCCCGTTCGATCTGATCGACGCCCAGTTCTTTTTCCCCGATGGACCGGCCGTGGCGGACATCGCCAAGCGGCTGGGCCTGCCCTGGTCGATCAAGGCACGCGGCGCCGATATCCATTTCTGGGGCCGCCGCCCCGCCCCGCTGGCGCAGATGCGCGCGGCTGCACAAGGCGCGGCGGGAATGCTGGCGGTGTCCGAAGCGCTCAAGGACGACATGGCCGCGCTGGGCATGCCCGGGGAACGGATCACGGTGCACTACACCGGGATCGACCACGCGCGCTTCACTCCCCTGCCCCGCACCCAGGCCCGGATCCTGGTTTCGGCGGTTCCCGAACTCGGCGTCTGGGTGAAAGGTCCGCTGGTGGTGGTGACCGGCGCGCTGATCGAGCGCAAGGGCCAGAAGCTGGTGATCGAGGCGCTCCGGCATCTCCCTGACGTGCACCTTGCACTCGCCGGATCAGGCCCCGACGAGGCGGCCCTGCGCGCCCTTGCCGCGCAGTTGGGGGTGGAAGAGCGGGTCCAGTTCCTCGGCCAGGTTTCGCACGATCTGCTG
>JAKOWQ010000225.1 GCA_029781465.1 Pseudomonadota bacterium | reverse complement strand
AGGTCGTCGGCTACCGCCTGGAGAAACCGCGCCTTCTTGCCGGTCGCCTCGACCAGATGAACGCTGGCCCCCGGCCGATCAACCAGGAAGCAGGCTAGGACGAGGCCCGGGAACCCGGCGCCCGCCCCCAGATCGACCCACCTCTTCGCCTCAGGGGCGAATTTTAGCAGCTGGGCGCTATCCAAGGCGTGGCGGGACCAGAACAGGTCCAGCTCCTTGGGGCCGATCAGGTTGATGCGCTCGGACCAATCCGCCAGCAGCTGGCGGTAGGCTTCAAGGCGCTGCATCGTTTCCTGTGAAACACCGAGCGCCTGTTGGAACTCGGCTGGGCCGTATTCCGTCACAGCGTCAGCTCCAGCCCCTGCAGCCTCAGAAACGAAAGCTTGTCCCAATAGCCCCGCTGGAAGGCGATCTTGCCGTCAATCACCTGAAAGAAGCCGCAGCCGCGCAACCCGTTCGGGTCGCGCCATTCCAGGATCGCCCAGGCGCCGTCCTCGAACAGGTTCTCGGGGATGCATTGCATTTCTGCGGCTGCGAACTCGCGTTCGAACATGGCTTGAATAGCCGCCCGCCCCCCCACCGGCTCATTGGCTACCTGGTGGTTGATGGCGTCCTCTAGGTACAGCGCGCCCAGGGCCTCGGCGTCCGCACGGTTGAAGGCGTCGACCCAGTTTTCAACGACCTGACGCGGGCTCACGGATGCGGTCCTGCTCCGCCATAGGCGGCAGCCAGGTAGCGGGTGATCGGCTTGGGCTCATCGAGGAAATGACGCCCCTCGAAAACCTTGGCGCCGGCTGGCGGTTTCGAACTATCCGCCAGCACCAGCGCCGGCATCGACTGGTTGGCTTCGCCGAGCAGCGCGATGATCTCGGCGCGCGGGCGCGGAAACGGCATGCGCTTCACATCGATGTGCGTGGCCCAATGCGGATTGGCGAGCAGCGCCCCTTCCATGGTCGCGCACGAGGTGCAGAACCACGTGCCATCGAGCGCCGCATCTTCG
>JAKOWQ010000220.1 GCA_029781465.1 Pseudomonadota bacterium | reverse complement strand
GCGCGTTCACGCCGACCTGCAGCAACGAACAGTGCCCCAACTACGAGCGGCTCTATGAGGTTTTCAAGGCGGCGGGCGTGGACGAGGTCTATTGCCTGTCGGTCAACGATGCCTTCGTGATGTACCAGTGGGGCAAGCACCTCGGGCTGGAAAAGGTCAAGCTGCTGCCCGACGGATCGGGGCACTTCACCCGCCGGATGGGCATGCTGATCGACAAGGACCACTTGGGTTTCGGCATGCGCTCGTGGCGCTATGCGATGATCGTCGATGATAACCTGGTGACGCACTGGTTCGAGGAGCCGGGCATCAACGACGATGGCAGCGACAGCGATCCCTATGGCGAGACCGCGCCGGAGAAGCTGCTCGGCGCGCTGACCGAAGAGCCGGTGGCCGACGCGGCCTGATTCGGCTAGGTGCGGGCGGTGGATCCAGCCTCCCCCTCCCGAACGCCGCCCGCACCGTTCATCGTCACCGCCGAACTGCCGGGCGATGTCTTCGCCTGGGCCGATGCCCTGCGGCGCGCGCATTTTCCGCCCGAGCGCAACAAGCTCAAAGCCCACGTCACCCTGTTCCACTCTTTCGCGCCTTCGCTGCGCGAGGAGTTGCCGCGGTTGCTGGCGCGGATCGCGGGCGAACATTCGCCGCCTTTTGCTCGGATCGACGGCACCATGGACCTTGGCCGGGGAACCGCGCTGGCGATTGCCAGTCCGGCAATGCTGGCGATCCGGGCCGAGATTGCCGAGCATTTTCACGGCGCCCTGACCGCGCAGGACCTCCACGAACCGCGCCTGCACATCACCGTGCAGAACAAGGTCAGCCCCGAGGCCGCGCGGGCGCTGCAGCGGAGCCTCGGCGGACAGCTGCAGCGGCGCGATTTTGCCGTCACCGGGCTGGGGCTGCACATCTACCGCGAAACCCATTGGGACGAAGCCGGACATTGGAGGTTTCGCGGCAAGCAAGGCGCTTGACCGCTGGCGGCGGGCAACCTATGTGCGCCGCCTGCCCGCGCGATGGCGCGCAGTCTGGTGTGGGGCGGAGTAGCTCAGCAGGTTAGAGCAGCGGAATCATAATCCGCGTGTCGGGGGTTCGAGTCCCTCCTCCGCTA
>JAKOWQ010000209.1 GCA_029781465.1 Pseudomonadota bacterium | reverse complement strand
TGGTCTACGAAGCCGGGCCCACCGGCTACGGGCTGCAGCGCGGCCTTGCGGCCAAGGGCTACGGCTGCGAGGTGATCGCGCCGTCGTTGATTCCGCGGCGTGCTGGCGAGCGGGTCAAGACGGATCGGCGCGATGCGGTTCGGCTGGCCGAGCTGTCGCGGGCGTGGGAACTGCGGGCGGTGACGATTCCGGATCGAGCCGACGAGTCGATCCGAGATCTGGCGCGGGCACGCGAGGATGCGGTGAACGCGCGCACGCAAGCACGCCATCAACTGAAGGCATTCCTGCTTCGGCACGACGTGCGCTACCCGGGCAAGACGAGTTGGAACAAGAGCTACTACCGCTGGCTGGGGGAGCTGAACTTCGGCGATGCCAGCAGCCAGATCGCGTTCACCGAGTACCACCTGGCGGTGCAGTCGATCGATGCGCGCCTGGCGCGGCTGACCCGGGCGCTGGCGCCGGCGGTGAAGGGGTGGCGGTTCGAGCCGGTGGTACAGGCGCTGCAGGCGCTGCGCGGCATCGACCTGGTCTCGGCGGTGGGGCTGGTGGCCGAGATCGGAGACTTCCGGCGCTTCGAGCACCCGCGCAAGCTGATGGCCTACCTGGGGCTGGTGCCTTCGGAGCAGTCCAGCGGCGAGCGAGTACGCAAGGGTTCGATCACCAAGACGGGCAACGCCCACGCCCGCCGGTTGCTGACCGAAGCAGCGTGGAACTACCGGTTCACCCCGCGCATCGGGCGGGCGGCGCAGCAGCGCCAGGAGCAGTTACCCGATCCGATCCGGGCGACCGCCTGGAAGGCGCAACTGCGGCTGACCCAGCGCTACCGCAGGCTGAACGAACGCGGTGTGCACCACAACAAGGTCTGCGTGGCGGTGGCCCGGGAACTGGCGGGCTTCGTCTGGGCGATCGCTCACCAGGCCGGGAGCACCGACCCGATGACCGAGCATTGAGCGCAAACGATGGAGCTGTGAACCGAGCAGATCGATGCGGCGATGCGACCCCGACCACGATCGTGGAAATCCTCGCCGGCCCTATGGCGGCGCTCCACCAGGAGTGATCCGCGACTCTAGACCGAGGCAG
>JAKOWQ010000207.1 GCA_029781465.1 Pseudomonadota bacterium | reverse complement strand
CACGGTCATGCAGCGGCTGCGAACATTGGTGATGCGTCAACGCGCGCTTGCGGCGCTGGTGCTGGCCGCCGCGCTGCTGCTGCGCGCCGCGGTTCCGGCGGGTTACATGTTCGCTCCGGCTCAGGACGGGCGTACGCTTACCGTCACGGTCTGTACCGGGTCGGCGCCGCAACAGATCGAGCTTGCCCTGCCCGGCAAGGGATCGACCCAGCGCGAGCACGAGGCCAAGGATGGTCCCTGCGCCTTTGCCGGGCTGGGGGCGCTGGCGGCAAATGCGGACGCTCCCGTCCTGACGCTTGCGCCCCAGCCGACCGAATCCGCTCCGCTGCCGGCCCTTGCCGCCGCGATCGGTCGCGGCCTGGCTGCGCCGCCACCACCCCAGACCGGACCGCCTTCGCACGCCTGAACCCAAGCTGCCCTGCCGCGCGCAGGGTGTCTGCATTCACGCGAATTGCGAAGGAAACCCAACGATGAAGACTGCCATTGCGCTGCGCTGCGGCGCAGCCCTGCTGGTGCTGGGCCAGGCCCAGGCTGCCTATGCCGACGAAGCCGATACCGCATCCGATCCCAACACCATTGTGGTCACCGCGCCGCGCCCCTCGGCGGTGCCCAGCGCGACCCAGACCACCCGCACCAGCCTCGATGAGCCGGTCAGCGCGCCAGACGCGGCAGCCTTCATTGCCCGCCAGCCGGGGATGGCGCTGATCGACAACGGCGCGATCTCGGGCCAGGTCCAGTATCACGGGCTATTCGGCGAACGGATCCTGCTGCGGGTCGATGGCCAGCACTTTACCGGCGGAGGCCCCAACGCGATGGACCCGCCGATGCATTACGCCCCCCTGGTGCTGCTCGACCGGGTTGAGATCGCGCGCGGCGTCTCTCCGGTGCGCGACGGGCCGGGGCTTGGCGGCGGGATCGATGCGCGGCTCAAGGCGGTGCACTTCGGCACCGGTGCCAATCTGGCGCCGCAGCTCGATCTGACCGCGCTCTATCGCAGCGGAGACGATGGCCGGGCGATCGGCGGGGTAGCCGGGCTGGCCAGTGCAAACCTGCGCATCGGAGTGATCGGTTCGTGGGAGCAGGGCGGCGATACCCGGTTTCCGGGGGGCAGGATCGCCGGAACGTCATACCGCCGCGCGGTGTTCGGGGCGCAGTTCGGTTGGCGGCAGGGCGGCAGCGAGCTGTCGCTCGAATATCGCCGCCAGCAGACCGGCGCCTCGGGCAACCCGCCCTTCGCGATGGATATCGTCTATTTCCATGCCGACTTCCTCAAGGCCCGCTTTTCGGGTGAGCTTGCCGAGGGGGTGCGGCTGGAGAGCCGCTTCGACTATGCCGGGATCGGGCACCGGATGAACAATTTCAGCCTGCGTCCCGCGCCCGCCGCTGCCATGACCCGGCAGAGCGACACCACTGCCAGGACCCTGGCCGCGGGGATCGCCTTGCGGCTGGGCAGCGCGGATCGTCATTTGCGTCTGGGCGCCGATTTCGAGCAGCAGGACAAGCAGTTCCGAATCTACAACCCGCTGATGACGGCTTTCTCGATTTTCGCGCTCGATCATGGATCGAGCTTTCGGACCGGCGGTTACGCCGAGGCGCGCGGCGCGCTGGGCGGGATCGAGATCGAGGCCGGGGCGCGGATCGACCGGCACGAGGCCTCGGCCGGGTCGCCACGGCTCGGCAGCGCGGTTCCTGCCGGACCAGCCGGGCTCGCGGCAGCCTTTGCCGCTGCACCGCGCGACTGGCAGGGCACCACTTTCGATGCCGCGCTCAGGCTGTGGGGCCACGCCGGAAGCCTTACCCCCCGTCTGGCGCTGGCCCGCAAGACCCGTGTGCCCAGCCTGATCGAACGCTTTTCATGGTTGCCGACCGAGGCCAGCGGCGGTCTGGCCGACGGCAACATCTACGTCGGCGATCCGGGCTTGAAGCCGGAAGTCGCCTGGCAGGCCGAAGCCGGGATCGATTGGCAAAAAGGCAGCGCCTATGCGCGGCCCAGCCTGTTCTACCGCCGGATCGAAAACTACATCCAGGGCGTGCCCTACGATGCCACCCCCGGAGTGGTGAACACCCCGGTCGAGATGGTGGCCGCCGCCAGCGGGGATTCGACCCCGCTGCGCTTCGCCAATGTCGGGGCCGAGCTTTACGGCGCGGACATTGCCTTCGGCCTGCGTCTGGCCGGGCCGCTGCGGCTTGACGGTGTGGCGACATGGCTGCGCGGGCGGCGCACCGATATCGCCGACAACCTCTATCGTATTGCCCCGGCTTCGGGGCGGCTGGCGCTGGCCTGGGATGCGGGAGACTGGTCGCTGGCCTTCGAGCTGGAAGGCGCGGCGGCGCAAAAGCGGGTATCATTG
Organism: Pseudomonadota bacterium; assembly: GCA_029781465.1. Lineage (GTDB taxonomy): Bacteria > Pseudomonadota > Alphaproteobacteria > Sphingomonadales > Sphingomonadaceae > Novosphingobium. The sequence continues at coordinate 8,579 of JAKOWQ010000207.1, read as the reverse complement.
AGCAACAGCGAACAACCCGGAGAAGGCCATGTCGTTGCCGGCATCTTCGGCCATTGGCAGATGCGCCAGGGCTTGCGGATCGACTGGGGCATCGAAAACCTGTTCGACCGCCGCTATGCCGACTTCCTGAGCGGTTACAACCGCAATGCGGGCGGCGACGTGCCGCTTGGCAGCCGCCTGCCGGGAATGGGCCGTTCGGGCTTCGTGCGGATGCGCCTGGCGATGCCCTAGCGCACCACCACGCCGCCCTTCATCACGTGCTCGACCCGTTCGAGCACGCTGATGTCGGCAAGCGGATCGCCATCCACCGCGATCAGGTCGGCCCAATGGCCCGGGCTGAGTGCCCCCACATCGCGCTCGCGGCCCAGAAGCCTGGCCGCGACGGTGGTGGCCGACTGGATCGCCTGCATCGGCGTCATGCCCCAGCGCACCATGTAGGAAAACTGGCGGGCATTTTGGCCGTGCGGGAACACCCCCGCATCGGTCCCGAAGGCAATCGCCACGCCCGCGCGCACCGCCTTGGCAAAGCCCTGGCGCTGGGCGTCGGTGGTTTCGTCGTTCTTGCGCAGAATGCTCTCGCTCCAGCCGTCGCGGCGCCCGACTTCGGCAATGTAGTCCCCGTTGTAGATGTCCATCACCAGAACCGTGCCGCGTGCCCGGGCCTGTGCGATCCCCGCGTCGTCAATCAGGCTGGCATGTTCGATCGAGCGCACCCCTGCGCGGATCGCTGATCTGATCCCCTCTGCGCCGTGGGCATGGGCAGTAACCCACGAGCCGCGCGCGCGGGCCGCTTCCACGGCCGCCGCGATTGCGGCATCGCTCAGTTCCTGCTGACCCGGCTCGGTGCCTTCGGTGAGCACCGCCCCGGTTGCGATCAGCTTGATCGAATCCGCGCCGCTGTCGAGCATCAGGTTGACCTTGCGGCGCACCTGGGCCGGAGTGGCGGCAACCCCCATGCGCATTTCCGCGGGAACCTTCATGCCTCTGGGAAGCCCGGTTACCTCTCCGCCCCCGCCTGGGACGGTAATATAGCCCCCGACGGCGTCGATCCGCGGGCCGGTTACATCGCCACGGTCAATCGCGTTGCGCAGCTCGATATTGCCCATGCCGCGATATGAGCCGACATCGTGAACGGTGGTGAAACCGGTTTCCAGCGTGATCCGGGCATTGCGCGCGCCCAGATAGGCGGTTTCCTCGGCGGAATGCTTGAGCGGTTCGGCCGGATCGCTGGTTTGCAGGAAATCGGCCAGATGGACGTGGGCGTCGATAAGGCCCGGCAGCACCCACAGCTGCGACCAGTCGATCACTCTTGCTCCATTGGCGGGTGGCACATCGGCGGTGATGGCGACGACCCGGCCGTCCTCGATCCGGATCAGCCGTGCGTCCCAGACCTGTCCTGCCTCAGGATCAACCAGGTGCCCGGCGCGAACATAGAGAGTCTCCGAGCCGGCAGGTGCGGCCACGATGCAAAAGGCCAGCACGGCGGCGTTGCCAAACCGGCGGATCAACGAACGGGTGCTCATTGTGGAAGAGTGAACCGCGCGCACGGCGAATGCAACCAAGGCCGGGAATATCAGCCCCCCAGCGCCCTCTGCAACAGTGCGTGGATATTGGCGCGCAGGGCGGCCGGGTCGTCCACCTGCGGGGCCTCGACCGCGCTTTCGATGGCGAGGCCGGCAAGAAGGCAGCCGATCATGTAGGCAATGTGCTGGGAAGGCAGGGCAGGGGGTATGCGATGCGCGGCCTGGGCCTCGATCACCAGCGCCTCGATCCGATCGCCAAAGCGCTGCTGGATTTCGTCGAAGGTGGCGCGGGTTTCGAGCCGGTTGGCGAGCATCGCGCTGAACAACACGAAATAGGCGCGCACCGGCACATCGTGCTCGGCCAGTTCGACGAAGCGGTCGAACAGCGCCAGCAGCCGCTCAAGCGGATCGGCGATCCCGGCGGTGGCGCGATCGACCTCGGCATGGACCCGGATCGATACGTGACGGATCACCGCTTCGATCAGGCCGTCCTTCGATCCGTACTTGCGCCCGGCCAGCCCGCGGCTGAACCCGGCGCGCTCACCCACCCGTTCCAGCGTGGCGGCAAGATAGCCTTCCTCGGCGATGATTGCGGCGGCGGCGGCAAGCAGCCGTCCGTCCGATTCCTCGCGCCGCTGGGCCTGTGTGCGCCGGGGCAGGGTGGCAATGTCCATGCCTGGGGTCTGCCCGATCCGCGCCTCTCATGCAAGATAGTTGTTGACCGGCAACTATCTTGCCCATAGCCTCGCGTCCGAATCCGGCGCCCCTTGCGCCGCGCTTCGCCTGGTTGAGAGGAAGACAGACATGGCGATTTCGGAACAGCTGGCCCGCACGATCATCGATCCCCACGCCTATTCCAGGCGCGAGATCGTCGACGAGGCGTTCCGTACGATCCGCGCCGAAAGCCCGCTCGACAAGGCCGAGATGGAAGAATTCGAGCCGTTCTGGGTGGTCAGCCGTCATGCCGATATCAAGGAGATCGAGCGCCAGCCGGCAGTGTTCCACAACGGCGACAAGAGCACCTTCATCACTAACCGCGACGGCAACGAGCGGGTCAAGGCGCTGACCGGGGGCGAGCCCAATCTGATCCGCAGCCTGGTTTCGGTCGATGGGGATGAGCACAAGGCGCTGCGCTCGGTGGTCTTCCCCCACGTCACCCCGCGCGCAATCAAACCGCTGGAAGAGGCGATCCGGGGCATCGCCCGCGACTTCGTCGATCACATGCTGGGCTTTGGCGGAGAGTGCGATTTCGCACAGGACGTGGCCTTTCTCTATCCGCTGCGGGTGATCATGACCGTACTGGGCGTTCCGCAGGAGGATGAGCCGTTCATGCTCAAGCTCACCCAGGAGCTGTTCAACAACGCCGATCCCGAACTGAACCGCCGCCGCGCCGAGCTGAGTCCCGAGGAACAACTCAAATCGCTGTGGGAAACCACGATGGAGCTGGAGAACTATTTCGCCGCGGTCACCAAGCGGTATCGCGAGAACCCGACCGGGGCGATCAACAGCCTGATCGCCAACGCGCGGATCGGCGACGATTACCTCAATCACCGTCAGCTGATGGGCTATTACATCATCGCCGCCACCGCCGGGCACGATACCACCAGCAACACCACTGCTGGCGCGATGTGGGCCCTGGCCGAGCGCCCGCAACTGCTGCGGCAGATGCAGGACAATCCCGAGGCGATCAACGCCTTCGTCGAGGAATCGATCCGCTGGGAGGTACCGGTCAAGCACTTCATGCGCAGCGCCGTTTCCGATTGCGAGATCGCGGGGCGGCAGATCAGGGCAGGGGACTGGCTGATGCTGTCCTACCAATCGGGCAACCGCGACGAGAGCGTCTGGGCCGATCCGTTCGAGTTCCGCATGGACCGCGAGCAGAACCCGCAGATTGCCTTTGGCTATGGTGTCCACGTTTGCCTGGGCCAGCATCTGGCGCGGATGGAAATGCGGATCCTGTGGGAAGAACTGTTCAAGCGGCTGAAATCGGTCGAGATGAACGGCACTGGCGAACGCACGATCTCCAACTTCGTCTGCGGCCCCAAGCACGTCCCGATCCGTTTCGCGGTGAATTGAGATGCGCAAGTGGCGTTGCCGCAATTGCGGGCTGATCTATGACGAGGCGCTGGGCATGCCCGAAGAAGGCATCGCCCCCGGCACCCGCTTCGAGGATATTCCCGACGACTGGTATTGCCCCGATTGCGGCACCGAGAAGGAAGACTTCGAGCTGCTCGATTAATCGCGCGATTAAAATGACGATTGACCCGCGCCGGATGTGCGGGCATCGCCTGTGCCGATGGACCCGCAAACGATCCGCATTCCTGTCGCGCCCGGGGTAGAGATTGCCGCCGATGTTGCAGGTCCGCCAGGCGCGCCGACGGTGATCCTCGGTCACGGCGGCGGGCAGACCCGCCATTCGTGGGACAAGGCCGAACTGCAGCTGGCCGGGGCAGGATACCGTGCGATCAATTATGACCTGCGCGGCCACGGCGATTCCGGCTGGTCGCCCGATGGCGACTATTCGATCGAGACCCGCGCGCGCGATCTGGAAGCGATTGCGGCTGGGGCCGCTCGCCCGCTGGCGCTGGTCGGGGCTTCGCTGGGCGGGATCACCTCGCTGGTCGCGGCGACCCACGGGCTCGATATCGCCGCGCTGGTGCTGGTCGATATCGTGCCCAAGATGTCGCTTGCCGGAGCCAACAAGATCAAATCATTCATGGCGGCCAATCCAGACGGCTTCGCCAGCCTGGAAGAGGCGGCCGACACGATCTCCGCCTTCTATCCCGCGCGGCCGCGGCCCAAGGATCTTTCGGGACTCAACAAGAACCTGCGCCTCCACGGCGACGGGCGCTATCGCTGGCACTGGGATCCGGCGATGATGCAGGACATGCGCGGCGATCCCAGCCACCTGCTGGCCATCATGGACCGCGCCGACTGGACCGACCGCGTACCCACCCTGCTGGTGCGCGGGATGAAGAGCGATATCGTCGACGACGATGGGGTGGAGGATCTGCGTCGCCGCGTGCCCAGGCTCGAAATCGCCGATATCCGCGGTGCCGGGCACATGGTCGCGGGCGATCGCAACGACGAGTTCAACGCCGCGGTGATCGCCTTTCTCACCCGGGTCATGCCGCCGCGCTAGCCCCCCTCGACAGCGCCGCGCAATTGCGCGAAGTGTTGGCCAGATAGCGGATTTCCGGGGGTGCAATGCGGTTTTCAAGGCTGATTCTGGCGCTGGCTGCCTGGCCGTCGCTCGCGCTGGGAGCGCCCGATGCGGCGCCGTCGCTGGCGCGGCCCCAGGTCGCGCCGCCCCCGGCCTGGGCCGACATCGCCCCGCAGCCCAAGCCGCCGAGCGATTCCGAGGGTGCCGCCACGGTCGATCTGCTCGGCGATCTCCAGGTCCGCTTCAGCAACGAAGGCGATACCACCTTCATCGCCCAGTCGTGGAAGATCGGCACCGCCCAGGGGCTCGATGACGGGGCGCTCCAGCTCAATTGGGATCCCGCGCTCGAGACGCTGGTGGTCCATCGCTATCGCATCCTGCGCGATGGCAAGCCGATCGACCTGCTGGGCGACGGCTCGCGGCTCAACGTGATCCAGCGCGAAACGCGGATGGAAAACGCCATGCTCGATGGCGAGCTGACCGCGACCATGCAGCCCGAGGACCTGCGCGTGGGCGATGTGATCGATCTGTCCTATTCGATCACCCGGCGCGATCCGGCGATGCAGGGGATGAGCCAGTATATAGCCGGCCCGCGCGACGGTGCCGCCTTCGGCCGGTTTCGCGTCCGCCTGCTGTGGGACAAGGACAAGCCGATGCACTGGCGGGTGTTGCCCGGGGTGATCCAGCCCAAGCTCAAGCAGACCGCGCTGGGCAGCGAACTGGTGGCCGATGTCACCGACATGGCGGCGCCGCTCGCACCCGAGGCCGCGCCGGCGCGCTACCGCCTCGTCAACGCGGTGGAGATCACCCAGTTTGCCGACTGGCAGGGCGTCTCGCGCACCTTTGCCCCGCTCTATGCCGAGGCAGCCAAGCTCACCCCTGACAGCCCGCTCCGTACCGAAGCGGCGCGCATCCGGGCCGCAAGCACCGACCCAAAGCGCCGCGCCGAGCTGGCGCTGCAACTGGTGCAGGAACAGGTGCGCTACCTGTTCCTGGGGATGAACGATGGCGGCTTCGTCCCCGCTGCGGCCGATCAGACCTGGACCCGCCGCTTCGGCGATTGCAAGGGCAAGACCGTTCTGCTGGTGGCGCTGCTGAACGAACTGGGGATCGATGCCCGTCCGGTGCTGGTCCACACCGAAAGCGGCGACCTCGTCGCCGACCGGCTGCCCAGCATGGAAGCCTTCGATCATGTGATCGTCGAGGCGCGGATCGACGGCAAGAGCTATTGGCTCGATGGCACCCGGCTGGGCGATCTCAGCCTGGCGCGGCTGCGCACCCCCAACTACCGGGTCGGCCTGCCGGTCACTGCCGAAGGCGCGGCGCTGGTGCCGATGGTTCCCGAAGCGCTCGATGCCCCGACCGAGGTGATCGCGCTCAATCTCGATGCCAGCCGCGGGCTCGATCTTCCGGCCCCGACCAAGGGCGAGATGCGCTTTCACGGCGAAACGGCATCGGACATGCGGCTGCGCTACGCCGGCTATTCGATGGCCGATCGCAACCGCGAATTGCGCAAGCTGTGGCGCGATACCTTCGATTTCGTTTCCCCGGGCAAGGTCGGCACCCGCGAGGATGCTGCCAGCGGCGATTTTATCGTCTTCATGGAAGGCACCGCGGCGATGGAATGGACCGCGGACCTCGGCACCCGCTGGTTCGAGATTGACCGTTCGCGGCTCGGCTGGCGCTTCGACATCGCGCGCGAGGGTGAGCTCAATTCAGATGCCCCCTATGCGGTGGACTATCCCGACTGGTGGGGGGCGCGGGTGACGATCAAGCTTCCCTATGCGGGCAAGGGCTTTCGCCTTCAGGGGGATTCGGTCGACAAGACCGTGGGCGATCTCTACCATTTCCGCCGCTCGGTGCTGATGCTGGCCGGGGTGGTGGTGATGGAATCGGAGACCAAGGCCCTGTCCGACCAGCTCCCCGCCGCCCGCGCTGCGCGGGTGCGCGCCGAGATGGCCGAACTGGCGACCAATTCAGTCTTCGTGCGCGCGCCCAGCGACTATGCCCCGACCGATCAGGAAAAGGCCGAGACCCGCCGTCAGGAACTGGCCGAACACGCCGCCGGGCGCAGCGATGCGCCGGGCAAGGATATCAAATCGGGGCGGTGAGGGGTTGCACCGGAAGCAGTCAGCCCCCCTTGGATCACCCCCCGGCCACGCTCTTCAACTTGCGAACCGCGCGGTAGGCGTAGGCTTTGGCGCGGTTCTGGGCGGGGAAAGGACCGGGGCTGGCGGGGGCGAAGCCGGCTTCGCGCAGCAGGTGGTTGAAGGCGCGCGCGTCGGCCTCGGCATAGGACCACTGCGAGCGCCAGGTGACCGACAGCGAGATCGAGGCCTCGTCGCCGTTCTGCACCCAGTGCGGCGCCTTGACCGGAACGTGGATCGCCTCGCCGGGATGGATCGTTATCGCCTCGCCCTTGGCGGCGAAGGCATCCTGCCAGGGCAGGTTGCGGTGGTGCATGCCGAGGTGGTATTTTTCATGCACTTCGGCCGAAAACAGCACCTCGTCCTCGATCGGGAACAGCGTCATGGTCTTGTGGCCCATGATCTGGAGCAGGATGTTGTGCTCGGGATCGAAATGGAACGGAGTGACCCCACCGGGCGAGGTGATGAAGACGAACCCTTCGAGCTGCATCATCGCGCCTGTTCGCGGCTCGACCACATCGCGCAGCTCGGCCAGTGCATCGTGGAGCAGCGCGGCGTAGTCTGGGTGCTGCTCGATCCGCTTGAGCGCCACCCACGATCCGGCCCGGGCAATGGTGCGGATGGTTTCGACCACGCCGAGCTCGCTCTGCGGCACGGCTTCGGGCGCGATCCCGATCGGCAGATCGCCCGGATTGTATTCGATCGAATCCGCCGGCAGCGCCTCGGCCAGGGCGGCGAGCGCATCGAGCGTCAGCAGCGGATGGCCGCTCAGCGAATGGGTCAGCTTGCCGGGCATGTTGGGATAGAGCGCGGCAAAGGCCGTGCGCGCCGCTGGCGGAAAGGCGGGCTGGGTCATCGGGCGAATCCTCGTTGTTCGCCCGCGTGATAGCGCGCCGGAGTTAACGCCCCGTTTGCCTTGCGGGATTACCCCACCCGGCCTGTGGCGGCAAAGGGTTGCCGTCACAGTCGGGCGCCGGGCGGGGCCAGCGGGGCAGGTGCAAGTCCCTATTCGGGGATTTGCCACTGCACCGCGCTGTTCCAGGTTCCGGTTGACTTTTCGCCGTCGCTGCCGGTGGCCGGATCGAAGCTGGCGCGGGCCATGACCTTGGCGCAGGCGGTGGCATCGAGTGCGGGCCAGCCGCTCGATCAGGTCACCGTGCAGGCCTTGGGCTTACCGTCGGCGCCCACGGTCACGGCAAAACGGGTGGTGCCCTGGTGCTCAAGCCGAAGTTCGCTGCTCGGATAGTCGTTGGGAGTTACCCACAACCCGGGCTTGCCCCGCGCACGCGGCGCCTTGGTGGTGAAGCGCGGCGGGGGCGGATCGATCGGGTGGCGGACAAATTCAACCTCGCCGATCGAACCGGTTTCGCCGCGATCGACGAAGGTCGGGGTAAAGGTATCGACGTTCTGCGGAACCAGCGTGATCTGGGTTTCGGTGTGCTGCGGGATGCTGGGTGTGGTTTCGTGGTGGACCGGCGGATCCTTTTTGGTCTGCTCGGGCGGGGGCAGCGCGATGTCGGTCGTCTTGATAGGGGTATCGATGCGGGGGACATAGTTCCCCACCAGGCCGCTCATCAGGCCCCAGGCAATCCCGGCCTCGATCGCCAGAACGGCGATCACGGCGCCGGGATGACGCTGGCGGCGAACGCTTTCAACATAGGACATGGCACCCTCCTTCTCGCTTGGCCTGTTGCCGTGGCGGGAGCTGCCCGCGTGCTTGCGAGTCGCTCCCGCATCGGTGTCTTT
>JAKOWQ010000204.1 GCA_029781465.1 Pseudomonadota bacterium | reverse complement strand
CTATGCATTGGTCGACATCCCGCGCTGCGCGGCCGAGCAGTATCCCCGCCTGGTGCTTGGCGTGAACGATGTCTCGATCTTCGAGCGGACCCTTGCCTGGGATCACGCCGCGGGCGTCCTGTTCGTCAACGAAGCGGGAGGCAAGGCCGCGCGGCCTGACGGGCGCCCCTACCGGGTCGACGAGGCGCACCTGCCCGGCCTGATCGGCGCGGCGAGCCCTGTCCTGTGGGACGACCTCGCCGCGCGGCTGGCGAGCCTTTAAAGGACGCTTTCCAGCCAGCCCTTGAGCTGGCTCTTGGGCGCGGCGCCCAGCTTTTGCGCCACCGGCTGCCCATCCTTGAACAGGATCATAAGCGGGATCGACTGCACCCCGAACTGCGCCGAAACATCGGTGTTTTCCATGATATCGACCTTGGCGATGGTCACCTGATCGGCCAGTTCCTCGCTGATCTCCTCGAGCGCGGGGGCGATCATCTTGCATGGACCGCACCAGTCGGCCCAGAAATCGACCAGCACGGGCTTGTCGGACTGAAGCACGTCGGCGGCAAAGCTGGCATCGGTTACGGCCTTGGTAGCCATCGGGAATCTCCTTGAGCGTTGGCAGCCAAGATAGGCACCGCGCGCCGCTTGGCAATCGGGCCGGATCAATAGGATTCCTGCGCCCCCGTCAATGCCTGCTTGTGCATCGCCAACAGCTCTGGCGGGATCGCCATCAGCACGGGCGTCTGGGTGTAGAGGATCGCCGCCTCGATCGTCCGGCCGGGATAGGCTGCCGCAAGCGCGGCGGCGTAGGCGGCCATCTGCCGCAGGACCGCCACCGGCACCGCATCGAGCGAGGCCGGCACCCGCCGCGCGGTCTTGAAATCGACCAGCTGGATCCGCTCCGGCCCGATCAGCAGCCGGTCGATCGTTCCCGCCACCACCTGGTCGCCAACCACCGCCGCGATCGGCACCTCGCCCAGCGCGCCGGGCGCAAACAGCGCCTCCCAGCCCTTGTGCTCGAGCACGGCCAGTGCCGACCCGATCATTTCCG
>JAKOWQ010000188.1 GCA_029781465.1 Pseudomonadota bacterium | reverse complement strand
GCCAAGGCGGAAATGCGGCTGGTCAACGAATCGATGCTGGCGATCGGTGTCGGTTTCGTCACTTTGGCCGTGCCCCTGGCGCTCGACGCGCGCTGGACCTCGGGCGCCTGGGCGCTCGAAGGACTGGGCGCATTCTGGGTCGGCGCGCGGCAAGCGCGCTGGATGCCGCGCGCCTTCGGCCTGCTGCTTCAGGCGATCGCCGGCGTGGTCGCGCTGGGCACGCTCGATACCAATGTTTCGGCCATGCCGCTTGCCAACAACGGCTTCATCACCCCGCTGCTGGTCGCCCTGCCGATGGTGCTGACCGCCTGGCTGCTGCGCGGGGAACTGCCGCATTCGGGATCGAGCTGGGCCAAGGGCTGGGTCCGCACCGAGCCGGGGTTTGAAAAGCCGTGGTACATGGGCGGGTTCCTGTTCGCCGCGATCGCGGTAGTGCAGGAAGCCAGCCGCCGCCTGCCCGCGCTGGGCAGTGACGACTATCCCCGCGCGGTCCTGTCCGATCACGGCCAGCTTTTCGCAGTCGTGCTGGCCCTACTTGGGCTGATGGCCTTGTCAGACTGGTTCGGGCGCAAGCGGCAGTGGGAAGCCGCCAGCCTGCCCGGCCTGCTCAGTCTGCCGGTGCTGTGGTTTGCCTTTCCGGGCTCGGTGGCGATGGGCCGCTATGTGCTTTACCTGCCCGATCTTGCAGTCTGGACGGCAGCCCTGGCGCTGCATCTGTGGCTGCTGCGGCGGCGCGATGCCGACGATGCCCATGCCGGGCACCTGCTGCGCGGTGCCAATCATGCCGGCACGGTCTGGCTCGGCACCGCCATGCTCGCCAACGCCCTGTGGCTGGGGGTCGAGCGTGGAAACCTGTGGGACACCGCGTGGGCCGGGGTTGTCTTCCTGGTCAGCGCAACGGCGGTGCTGGCCCTCCTGACCCGCTGGGCAGGAAGCGCCGCCCCGCGCAAGGATCTGACCGGGCTGGGCTGGCCGCGCGATCCCCATGCGCGGGTCTATTGGTGGGGTGCCGCCCTGCCGCTGGCGCTGCTGACCTTCGGGGGCGCATTCCTGACCGCGGTGATCGCCGAAGGGATCACCGATCCGCTGCCCTACATACCGCTGGTCAACCCGGTCGATCTGGCAATCGGGCTGGCGCTGGTGGCGCTGGCGCTATGGCGCAGGATGCTGGGCAGCGCGGCGAAGATTCCGAGCGGAGCCGAACCGTTCGCGGGCGGGCTTGGCCGGGCGCTGGGCGGCATGCTGGCTTTCGTGTGGATCAACACGATCTGGCTGCGCACCGCGCACCATTTCCTGGGCGTGGGCTGGAGCCAGGCCGAACTGGCGCACAGCCCGGCCGTGCAAACCGGCCTGACCATCCTGTGGACGCTGATCGCCACCGCGTTGATGCTGTTTGCCCATCGCCGCGCGATCCGCCTTGCCTGGCTGACCGGGGCGGTGCTGCTGGGCATTGTGGTGGCCAAGCTGCTGCTGATCGACATGGCCCAGGCCGAAGGCTGGGCGCGGATCGTCGCCTTCATCGGGGTTGGCGTGATGATGCTGGCGATCGGCTATTTCGTGCCGCTGCCGCCGCGCAAGGAGGACAAGCCATGAACCCGCTGCGATCCTTCGCGGTTGCGGGGCTGGCACTGCTGGCCGCCTGCAACAAGGCACCCGAAGCACCGCCCACCGCGCCCGAGGGATTCAAGTCGCGCCTGGCGGTTGAACCGGCGGCAGGCGGCGGGGCGCAGCGCCTGTTGCTTCCGGCGCAGGCGCTGATTGCGATCGAGCGCGCCGATCTGGGCGACGTGCGGCTGTTCGATGGGCGCGGCAAGCCGGTACCGCTGGCGCGCGACGGCGCGGCCGTGGCCAAGCACGGAGAGGTTACGCTACCGGCAGTCCCGCTGCTCGGAGACGGCACCGCCCAGCCCGCACCAACCACGATCCGCATCGACAATCCAGCGCTGGGCCAGGTGGAAGTCAGCGGCGGCGGCGATGCGGCGGCGGCCGGACAATCCGGCGTGTTGTTCGATACCCACAAGATCGACCAGCCAGCCGTTTCAGTGGCGCTCGATGCGGACCTGCCCTTGCAGCGGCCGGTCACGATAACGCTGGAAACCAGCAGCGATCTCAAGATCTGGCAGCCCCTTGCCGAAAAGGTCTTGCTGCGCGCGGGACAGGGCGGAGCACTGCTCGGCCCCGCGGAAATCGCGCTGGGCGGCGCCAGTTTCAAGGATCGCTATCTCAAGGCCAGCTGGGGCGATGCGGCAGGGGTGGAACTGCGCGCGGCAACCGTCACCACGGCCAGCTCGGCCCCGCCCCCACGGATCGCGGTTGCGGCCAGCGGACTGGCGCTGGAAGATGCCCACCGCCTGCGCTTTTCCGTGCCGTTCGGAGCGCCGCTCGCCGCGCTTCGCCTGATCGAGACCGGACCCGACGGGGTGGTTCCCCTGCGGCTTTATGGGCGCAATCATCCCGAGGAGACCTGGACCCTGCTGGGCGCCGGAATTGCCCGGCCGGGCGACAAGGGCAGCACGATAGATCTCGGCGCGGCAACCTGGCGCGATTACCGGATCGAGGCTGACGCGCGCAGCGCGGGCTTCGCGGCAGCACCCCGGCTCGAACTCCTGCTCGAACCGGTCGAACTGGTCGCGGCGTTCAACGATGCCCCGCCCTATGTGCTGGCCGTGGGCTCTGGCAGCGCGGCGCCCGCCTGGTTTGCCGCCGACGAATTGATCGGCAACCACCAAGGCACGTCGGCGGCGCTCCCGCTCGCCAGGGTCGACGTCTCGGGTACCCCGGCTCCGTCGATCGCGGTCGCCCCGCCAGCCGAGGGTCCGTTCGATACCCGAAAGCTGGTGCTGTGGGGCGCGCTGGTGCTGGGCACGGCGATGCTCGCGTTCGCGGCGATCCGGCTGATGAAGGCCAACGCGCCGGGCGCGGATCAGCCGGGAAGCTGAGAGAAATCGGTCAGCGCGGCATCGCGCAGGCCGCGCCAGACATCGCGGGCCTGCACGGTTTCGGGCACATCGTGTACCCGCAGCAGTTGCACACCGGCGTCCATCCCCTTGACCGCCAGTGCCAGGCTGCCGCCCAGCCGCTGGTGCGCGGGCGCCTCGTTGCTGAGCGCGCCCACCATCCGCTTGCGGCTGGCGCCCAGCAGCAGTGGCTGGCCCAGGGCATGGAACAGCGGCAGCGCATTAAGCAGGGCAAGGTTCTCCGCCAGGGTCTTGCCGAAGCCGATACCGGGATCGAGCACGATCTTCTCACGCGCGATCCCCGCACCGAGCGCCGCATCGCGCCGCGCGGCCAGCCAGTCGAACACGTCGAGCACGACATCGCCGTAACCGGCATCGCCATGCAGATCCTCACCCTCGCCCGGTGCGTGCATCAGCACCACCGGGGCGCCGCTGGCGGCGGCGAATTCCAGGCTGCGCGGATCGTGGCGCAGGGCGGAGACATCGTTGATGACCTGCGCTCCGGCCTTCAGCGCGGCCTCCATCACCCCCGGACGGCGTGTGTCGATGGAAATCGCCGCGCCCGAGGCGGCGAGCCGCTCGACCGCCGGGATCACCCGCTTGAGTTCATCGCCTTCCCACACCGCCGCCGCGCCGGGCCGGGTGCTTTCCCCGCCGACGTCAATGATCGCCGCCCCGCCTTCCAGCATCGCGGCGGCGTGGGCATGGGCCACCTCGGGATCGTCCATGAACTGGCCGCCGTCGGAAAAACTGTCGGGCGTGACGTTGAGGATTCCCATCACCTGTGGCTGATCGAGCCGCAGGGTGCGCGCACCGCATTGCAAGGGCGGATGGGCACGCTGAAGGTTTTCGAACTGCTCGCGCACCGCGTCGGGAAGGTCCGCCAGGGCATCGCGCAGCTCAGGAAGCGAAAAACGCCGACGCGCGGCAATCCGCCCCCCTTCACGCTCGATCAGCGCGAAGCGGCAGGCAAAGACCATCCCCCCGGCCAGGCGCAGCGCCTCGCCCTCCTCGCTTTGCGGACTGTCGCACAGCGCGGTCGGGCGGAGATAGAATGTGGAAGACAAGACTAGTCCTCGGTCGCCAGCAGATAGCCCTGGCGCAGCGCGTCGAGCGGCTTCAATTCACCCTCGTGCTCGATATGCCAGAAGCTCCATCCGTTGCACGATGGCGCGCCCTGCAATTTGGCGCCGAGGCCATGGATCGAGCCGCTTTCGCCGCCGGAAACCAGCGAGCCATCGGCGCGGACGGTGGCCGTGATCCGCCGCTTCTTGTCCCACACTTGTGCGCCGGCGGCAATCCAGCCGGTTTCCACCAGGGTGCCGAAGGCTACCTTGGGCGCGGACTTGGCGCTCTGCATGGTGGTAAGCGCGCTTTCATCGAGCGGCAGTGCCAGCTCGATCCGTTCCAGCGCGGCGTCGCGGTAAACGCCCTCGCGCTCGCAGCCGATCCATTCGCGCCCCAGCCGCTTGGCCACGGCGCCGGTGGTGCCGGTGCCGAAGAACGGATCGAGCACCACGTCGCCCTTGTTGGTGGTCGCCAGCATTACCCGGTAGAGCAGCGCCTCGGGCTTTTGCGTGGGGTGAACCTTGGTCCCGCCCTTCTTGAGCCGCTCCTGCCCGCCGCAGATCGGCAGGACCCAGTCCGAACGCATCTGCAATTCGTCGTTAAGGGTCTTCATCGCGCGGTAGTTGAAGGTGTATTTCGCCTTTTCCCCCATCGAGCACCAGATCAGCGTCTCATGCGCGTTGGTAAAGCGGGTGCCCTTGAAGTTGGGCATCGGGTTGGCCTTGCGCCAGACGATGTCGTTGAGGATCCAGAAACCCATATCCTGCAACATCGCGCCAAGGCGGAAGATATTGTGATAGGAGCCGATCACCCACAGCGATCCGTTGGGCTTCAGCACCCGGCGCGCCTCGGTCAGCCATTCGCGGCTGAACTTGTCATAGGCGGCGAAACTGTCGAACTGGTCCCAGTGATCGGTCACCGCATCGACATGGCTGCCATCCGGGCGCGACAGGTCGCCGCCCAGCTGCAGGTTGTAGGGCGGATCGGCGAAGATCATGTCGACCGAGGCATCCGGAATGGTCCGCATCGCCGCAACGCAGTCGCCATCGAGGATCCGCCCGAGCGGCAGATCCGGACGCGCAACTTCCCGCGCGGCACGCAAGCGCGCCTTCTCTCCAACCAGCAATTGACCCATTTTCGTGCGTCGAACCCCCTTAAGTTATCCACAGGGTGAGTCCTCAAGGAGTCCGCGTCAAGCGCAAACTCCGCGAGAATCCTAGGGATTCGTGGTTAAGGAAGGGTCAACGCGGGCGGAACGAAACGAGTCCCCCACAGCATGTGGAGTCTCGCCACCAACCGGAGACTCAATATCTGGTGGTGTGACCAGGAGGACTCTCCACGCGATTTTTTCAGTCGAACAGCATCAGTTGCGCCACCGGCTTGAAGCTCTTGCGGTGCAGCGGGCTTGGTCCGTGGCGGCGCAGTGCCTCCTGATGCTCGGCGGTGGGGTAGCCCATGTTGCGATCCCAGCCATAGTGCGGATGCGCCAGCGCGGCTTCGCGCATCAGCCGGTCACGGTGCTCCTTGGCCAGGATCGAGGCGGCGGAAATGCACGGCACCAGTCCGTCTCCGCCAACGATCGCGCGGGCCTGCCAGCGCCACTGCGGCACCCGGCCGGCGGGGGTCTTGTTGCCGTCGATCAGGACCTCGTCCGGTTCCGTTCCCAGCGCCCCGACCAGCGCAGAAACCGCGCGGGTCATCGCCAGCATGGTCGCGGCGAAGATATTGATCCGGTCGATCTCCTCGGCCTCGGCCACGCCAAGCGCCCATTGGCAACTTTGCCGGATCAGCGGTTCGAGCCGGGCCCGCTTGCCGGGCGAAAGCTTCTTGGAATCGTCCAGCCCCTCCGGCGCCCCCTCCCCCAGCACGCAGGCGGCCGCCACCACCGGCCCGGCCAGCGGCCCCCGGCCAGCCTCGTCGACCCCGATGACCAGGCCGTTTGCCGCAATGAAAGTGGAACCCGCCATGGCCCTGCATTGGCCGGATCGGGCCAGCGGGCAAGGCGGTGCGCCGCGCTTTCCACCTTTCAATTGCATGACGCCTTGGCCTGCCCTATCGGCCCGCGCCTATGGCCCAGGCTACGCTGATCCCGCTAGACAATGTCGATCCCGCGCTGGTCGAGGCGCTGCTCGATCGCGCCTTCGAGCCGGAGCGGCGGACCCGCACCGCCTACAAGGTGCGCGAAGGGGTGGATTGGCTCCCCGCGCTGAGCTTTGCCGCGATTGATGGCGAGCAGCACCTGGTCGGCACGATCCAGTGCTGGCCGGTCGCGCTGACCGATGCCGAGGGAAAGGCCCACCCGATGGTCATGGTCGGCCCGGTGGCGGTGCTGCCCGAACACCAGGGCGCGGGATATGGCAAGGCGCTGATGACCGCGAGCCTCGCCGCGCTCAGCCCGCTCGCGCCGCTGCCGCAGGTGATGATCGGCGATCCCGAATACTATGGCCGGTTCTGGGGCTTCAGCAATGCCCACACCGGCGGCTGGAGCCTGCCCGGCCCGTTCGCGCAGCACCGGCTGCTGGCGCGGTGCGACAATCCCGCCGTTCTGCCGCGCGAAGGCATGCTGGGGCCTTGGCGGGGCTAGAGCGATCTGGCATCGCAGTGCCGATGCCCTACGAACCGCCACCAGACCTTGCCGGGCTTTCGCTCGCGGAAATCGCGGCGCTGAGTGCCGCGCGCAAGCTTCCACCGGTCGAAGAGTGGCATCCCGAGGCCAAAGGCGACAGCCGGATGACGATCAAGGCCGATGGCCGCTGGTTCCATGACGGCGGCGAGATCAAACGCCCGGCGATGGTACGGGCCTTTGCCAGTCTGCTGCGGCGCGAGGGCGACGGATCGTACTGGCTGGTCACGCCGCACGAAAAGCAGGCGATCGTGGTCGAGGACGCGGCCTTTGTCGCCACCGATGTCGTCCGGCGGGACAATGCCCTGGCGTTTCGCCTCAACACCGACGCGATCGTGGTGGCCGGGCCGGACCATCAGCTGATGGCGCGCGGCGATGCCGAAACGCCCGCGCTCTACCTTGCCGTGCGCCACGGCTGCGAGGCACGGCTCAACCGCAGCACCTGGCTGCAACTGGTCGATCTGGCAGACGAAAATCTGGCAGTGACCAGCCTGGGCGACCGTTTTCCGCTGGTGCCGGCATGAGCCTGGCAGCGCGCCTGCGCCGGCTCCATGCCGAGGGCCACGCCGGTGCAATCGCGCACCGCGACGAGGCCGAGTTCGCGGACGAACCGCTCCGCCCTGCGGCCGTGCTGGCCGCAATCACCGAAAGCGAGCGGCCCGGCTTCCTGCTGATCCATCGCCCCTCCAACATGCGTTCGCATCCGGGCCAGGTGGCCTTCCCCGGCGGCAAGATCGACCCCGGCGAAAACGCGATCGAAGCCGCCCTGCGCGAGGCGCACGAGGAACTGGGCATCCATTCGGGCGACGTGACAGTGATCGGTACCAGCGACACCTACCGCACCGGCAGCGGCTATGCGATCACCCCGGTGATCGCGGTGGTCCCGCCCGACCTCGAACTGCACCCCAGCCCGACCGAAGTGGCGGCCTGGTTCGAGGCGCCGGTCGATTTCGTATTCGATCCCGCCAACCACGCGGTCCATTCCGGGTTTTGGCAAGGACGCGAAAGGCGCTACATCGAGATCATGTGGCAACAGCACCGGATCTGGGGAGTGACAGCTGGGATCATCAGCAACCTCGCCAAGCGGATCGCCTGGCATGGCTGAACGCATCGCCGCCGCCTGGATGCAGCGCGCGGACCTCGCCCGGCTGAACGCGGCACTTGGGCCGGGGCAGGCGCGCTATGTCGGCGGCGCGGTGCGCGACACCCTGCTGGGCGTGGCGGTCAAGGATATCGACGTGGCCACCCCGCTCGACCCGCACGAGGTGATGCGCCGGCTCAAGGCCCATGCGATTTCGGCGGTGCCGACCGGGATCGACCACGGCACCGTCACCGCCGTGCTGCCCGGCGGGCCGGTCGAGATCACCACGCTGCGCCGCGACGTGTCGACCGACGGGCGCCATGCCACGGTGGCCTTTTCGGATAGCTGGCAGGAAGACGCGGCGCGGCGCGATTTCACCATCAACGCGCTCTATGCCGATCCCGAAAGCGGCGCGATCAGCGATTTCTTCGGCGGTCTGGCCGATCTCGATGCTCGCCGGGTGCGCTTCATCGGGGATGCCCGCCAGCGCATCCGCGAGGATCACTTGCGGATCCTGCGTTACTTCCGGTTTCAGGCCAGGTTCGGGTCACAACCTGCTGACAAGGAAGCGGAACAGGCCTGCTCTGATCTTGCCGCCACGCTCAAGGGGCTATCGCGCGAGCGGGTGGGGATGGAGATGATGAACCTGCTCGGCCTGCCCGATCCGGCGCCCACCGTTGCGCGGATGGCCGAGTTGGGGGTTCTGGCGGTGGTTCTGCCCGAGGCCCGGGCCGCGGCACTGGCCGCCCTGGTGGCAGAGGAAAGCCGGCAGAGCGTTGCCCCCGACGCGCTGCGCCGCCTCGCCGCATTGTTGCCGGCGGACCTGCCCCTGGCCGAGACGGTGGCCAGCCGCTTTCGCCTGTCCGGCGCGCAGAAGAAGCGGCTGGCAACGGCGGCGCGGCGCACTCAAGGCCCGGAAAGCCCGCGCGCCCTCGCCTACCGCCTCGGCCGCGAAAGCGCGCTCGACCGACTGCTGTTGGGCGGCGAAAGCATCGCGCCACTGGACGGTTGGGAGATTCCGACCTTCCCACTCAAGGGCGGCGAAATCGTTGCGCGGGGGATCAAGGCCGGACCCAGGGTGGCGCAAACGCTCCAGGCGGTCGAAGCCCGCTGGATCGCCGAAGGGTTTCCCGGCGCCGACCGGGTTGCACAGCTGCTCGATGCCGAGCTGGCGGCCGACCGGTGAGCGGCGGGGAAAGCCTGATGGCCTACCTCGCCGGGCAGCCGCTGGTGCTGCTGGCCATCGCCGGGCTGGTGCTGGCAGGGATCGGCTGGCGGCTGGAGGGCGGCGGATCGCGCCTGGGCGATCATCTGCGCACTGCTGGCTATGCCGCGATGGGGCTGGCGGGAATCCTGATCGTGCTCGATGCCGCGCGTCAATCGCGCTACGCCGCCGCCGAATTCGACCTTGCCGGCGGGGCCCAGGCACGGGTCGAGGGATCGGAAACGGTGATCCCGATCGGCCCGGACGGGCATTTCCAGGCCGTGGCAACGATCAACGGCCGGCAGGTTCCGGTGCTGATCGACACCGGCGCAACCTATACCACCTTCGAGGAAGCGACCGCGCGCCAGCTGGGAATCGCGGCCGATCCCACTCGCCTCCCAAGCGAGCTGTCCACCGCCAACGGGGTAATCAAGGCGCGCTTCGGCACGGCGCGGGAACTGCGACTGGGCGCGATCGTCGCCACAGATCTGGTGGTGGCCATCACCCCCGACACCGAGGATCCGATCGGCGTGATCGGCATGAACCTGCTCTCCGCGCTGCATTCATGGCGCGTCGAAGGCGGAAAGCTTTATCTCAAGGCGGATGGCTGAGCGCCCGGACGCACTCGGCTCATCGCCCGCAAGGCTCGCTCCATCCTGCACCGCGTTGAACTGAAGCGCTGGCTCCCGCAAGCGGTGACAGTTAACTTTAGTCAACTGTAAGGATGAATTGATGAAGCTTGGCAGGTTGTTTGTTGGTGCCGGTCTGGCCCTTGCGGCGGCGTCTACCCCGGCGTTTTCCCAGAGCATCGCCGAAGCCGGCGTGGCCGTCGGGGTGATGGTATACGGCCCGCAGGGCAACGAGGTCGGCCCGGTCGAAAAGATCGATGGCGAGGTCGTGGTGATCAACACCGGCAGCAACAGCGCGGCG
>JAKOWQ010000181.1 GCA_029781465.1 Pseudomonadota bacterium | reverse complement strand
CCTGCGAGCCGGGCCAGGGTGGCTTCGTCGGCGATCATTTTGCCCGCAGTCTTAGCAGAATGGCATCGAGCGAGAACAGCCCCGCCCCGCGCACCGCAAGCACCAGCGCCAGCGCGCTCCACAGTGCATGTTCGCTCCACCAGGCATCGGGATAGACGAAGAACTGGATCGTCAGCGTCATCCCCAGCAGCCCCAGCGCGGCGCCGCGGGTGAACAGCCCCGCCACCAGCAGCACCGGCAGCACATGCTCGGCGGCATTGGCCATCACCGCCGCCAGCTCGGGCGGAAGCGGAACCCCGGCATATTCGGTGCGGAACAGCTCATAGGCCGAGTCGGTCAACTGGAACCAGGTGCCCTCCTCAACCTTGGTCTGGCCCGAGCGCCAGAATACCCCGCCCAGCGCCAGGCGCACCAGCACCAGCACCGCGCCTTCGGGCAAGCGGCCCGTTAGCTGGCGCACCGCGTGATCGTAGCGCGCCAGCAGGGGGGCGATCAGGCTCACGCCTGGGGTTCCAGAGTGCCGTGGCCCTTGGGGGTCTTGATCGACAGGCAGGTGCCTGCCTTGACCAGCTTCCAGGCGTTGCCCTGATAGTCACGGGTCGAGGTGCCAGCGCAGCTGGTGCCGGGACCGGCCTTGCAATCGTTCTTTCCGGCCTTGGCCACGCCATAGCACTTTTCCATCGCCGGTTTGGCGGCGGGCTGGGCGGCGTGGGCCACACCGGCAGCGGCAGTGGCGGCAATCATGGCGAGAGCGAGCGTGGTCTTGGCAGTCATGGTCAATCCTTCGGCAAATGGGTTGCGATGACCGCCAATTCGCCGCCCCCTGCCTCGCGGTTACACGGCAAGGCCGAGAATCTTTTTTTCGTCATGCCGTAACCGGACCGGCCCCGTCCCCGAATCCGCCAATGCCGCTTCGGCACAACCCTATCCCTTGGGAGATTGACGATGACCCCCCTCAAGACCGGAACCACCCTTGCCGCCACCGTCGCCGCTCTGGCGCTGGGC
The DNA here is from genome assembly GCA_029781465.1 of Pseudomonadota bacterium. Lineage (GTDB taxonomy): Bacteria > Pseudomonadota > Alphaproteobacteria > Sphingomonadales > Sphingomonadaceae > Novosphingobium. Next base: position 1,338 of record JAKOWQ010000181.1, on the reverse strand, counting down.
GCGCTCGCCAACGCCGCCCCCGCCCCCGCGGGCAGCACCGGCGCGGCGCTGAACGCTGCCGACACCGTGCACTGCTATGGCGTCAACAGCTGCAAGGGCACCGCCGACTGCAAGACCACGATGAACGACTGCAAGGGCATGAACGAGTGCAAGGGCCACGGTTTCAAGGCACTCAGCGCCGGCATGTGCCTCAAGAAGGGCGGTACGATCGGCGATCTCGGCTGATCCTTACGCTCCACCCCACGGCCCGGCCGGCTTCCCCCTCACCCCCCGTCCGGCCGGGCCACCCTCTTTCTTAGTTCGGATCGCCATGATGAGCCAGACCATCGCCCCCTTCACCGGCTTCGGCCTGGGCCTGCGCAAACCGCATCACCGCGCCTATCTCGAAGCCGAGCAGCCGGTCGATTTCGTCGAGATCATCTCGGAAAACTTCATGGCCTGCGGCGGCCAGCCGCTCGCTACGCTCGAAGCCGTGCGCGAACGCCACCCGGTGGCGATGCACGGGGTGTCGATGGGGCTGGGATCGGCGCACGGACTCGATCGGGCCTATCTTGCCGAACTCAAGGCGCTGGCGCGGCGGATCGATCCGCTGTGGATCTCCGACCACCTGTGCTGGACCGCCGTGCCCGGCCACGCCAGCCACGATCTTTTGCCCCTGCCCTATACCGAAGAAGCGCTCGACCTGTTCGTGCGCAACGTCATTCGGGCGCAGGATGTGCTCGAACGCCCGCTGCTGGTCGAGAATCCCTCGAGCTATGCCGCCTTTGCCGCCTCGACGCTGAGCGAGTGGGAGTTCCTTTCCGCGATCGTCGAGCGCACCGGATGCTACCTGCTGCTCGACGTCAACAACATCTATGTCAGCAGCGTCAACCACCGGTTCGATCCCCGTGAATTCCTGCGCGGCATTCCCGCCGACCGGGTGCGCCAGATGCACCTTGCCGGACACAGCCAGGGCCCCGAAGGCATGCTGATCGACACCCACGACGCCCCGGTCTGCGCCGAGGTCTGGGAACTCTATGCCGAAGCCGCGCAACGCTTTGGCGCCACCGCGACGATGATCGAGCGGGACGATGCGATTCCACCGCTGGACACGCTGCTGGCCGAGCTGGACCTGGCCCGCGCGGCCTCCCGCGAAAGGCTGGCGGCATGAGCCTCGCCGCGCTGCAACGTGCCTTCATCGCCGAGATTGCCGCCAGCGACGATGACGCCCCTGCCTCGTCGCTTGGGATGGAAATCTACCGCCAGGCCTATCGCGGCCGGCTCGCCGCCGCGCTGGAGGTCTCGTTCGAACGCACCCGCCGCTGGGTTGGCGAGGAGAGCTTCGCCCAGGCCGCCGCG
>JAKOWQ010000148.1 GCA_029781465.1 Pseudomonadota bacterium | reverse complement strand
GCTGCGCAAGCGGCTCAACCTCACGATCCTGACCCATGTCATCGCCCAGGCGGCGATGCAGCGGCGCTCGGTGAAAACCACGACCGGCTCGGCCGCTTATCGCACCGCGCGGCTGCCGCGCAGCGGATTCGAGGGCATGCTGCACGGGCTGCGCTCGACCATCGCCAAGCTCGAGGTGCCCTCGCACCGGACAGTGTGGGGCGACTATGCCGGGAACACCAGCTATTCGACCCCCGAGATGCAGGCCAAGCACGCCTTCGTCAAAGAGATGGTCGCCGCGGTGAAGCCCGCCTTGCTCTACGATATCGGCTGCAACAGCGGCGACTATTCGATCTCGGCGCTCGAAGCGGGTGCCCGTTCGGTGGTGGGCTTCGATTTCGATCAGGGGGCGCTCGAAGTGGCCTATCGCCGTGCGGCCGAAGGAAACCTTCCGTTTCTGCCGCTGTGGCTCGATGCCGCCAATCCCAGCCCGGCGCAGGGTTGGGGACAGGCCGAACGCAAGGGTTTTGCCGGTCGTGCCGATCCCGATGCACTGCTGGCGCTGGCCTTCATCCACCACATCGCGATCGGTCGGAATGTGCCGCTCGACATGGCGACCGACTGGATCGTCTCGCAGGCTCCGACCGGGATTATCGAGTTTCCGCACAAGTCCGATCCGATGGTCCAGGCGCTGCTCGCCCAGCGCGACGACATCTTCCCCGGCTACGACAAGGACGTCTTCGCCCGTCTGCTCGGCGAACGCGCCCGGATCGTGAAGCAGGTCGATGTCCTGCCGACCCGCACCCTGTTCTGGTACGATCGCGGCTGAGGCTGCGCCCCTCTTTAGGAATTCCTCAAAGTTTCCACGTTATTCACCAAACGAATAAGCCATCGGGAAGCCATGCCACGGCATGGTTTCCGGCCAAAAACCGAGGTTTGAAGACAATGAGCGCATTCGGTCGACGCAACGGAATGGGCGGCATGGGCCAGGGAGCCAGGCCGCAGTTCGGCGTGGCGCGTCCGATGAAGGGCGGGGTCGACGCGGGCAAGGGCCAGGCTCAGGTTCCGATCGGCGGAGAGCAGTTCCCGCCGCTGCCCGGCGAAGATGTCGGCGCATCGCTCGACAATACCAAGGCCGACGCGATGACCCGTCTGCAGGACCGGGTCAACGGCGTTGCCGACGCCGGCTACGAAGCCCAGGGCTTCGAAGCATCGGTCCACAAGATCAAGGAACAGGTGCTGCCACGCCTGCTCGAACGGGTCGATCCCGAAGCGGCAGCAACACTGACCAAGGACGAGCTTTCGGAAGAATTCCGTCCGATCATCATGGAAGTGCTGGCCGAGCTCAAGGTCACGCTCAACCGGCGCGAACAGTTCGCGCTGGAAAAGGTGCTGATCGACGAGCTGCTTGGCTTCGGCCCGCTCGAGGAACTGCTCAACGATCCCGATGTCTCGGATATCATGGTCAACGGGCCGGATCAGACCTACATCGAAAAGAAGGGCAAGCTCCAGATCGCGCCGATCCGCTTTCGCGATGAGGGCCACCTGTTCCAGATCGCGCAGCGGATCGTCAACCAGGTCGGCCGCCGCGTCGACCAGACCACCCCGCTGTGCGATGCGCGCCTCAAGGACGGCAGCCGCGTCAACGTGATCGTGCCGCCGCTGTCGCTGCGCGGCACCGCGATCTCGATTCGTAAGTTTTCAGAAAAGCCGATCACCATCGACATGCTGCGCGATTTCGGCTCGATGTCCGACAAGATGGCCACCGCGCTGAAAATCGCGGGTGCCTGCCGGATGAACGTGGTGATCTCGGGCGGTACCGGCTCGGGCAAGACCACCATGCTCAACGCCCTGTCGAAGATGATCGACCCGGGCGAACGCGTGCTGACCATCGAGGACGCGGCCGAACTGCGCTTGCAGCAGCCGCACTGGCTGCCGCTGGAAACCCGCCCGCCCAACCTGGAAGGCCAGGGCGCGATCACCATCGGTGACTTGGTCAAGAACGCGCTGCGTATGCGCCCGGACCGGATCATCCTGGGCGAAATTCGCGGCGCGGAGTGCTTCGATCTGCTCGCCGCGATGAACACCGGCCACGATGGCTCGATGTGTACGCTCCACGCCAACAGCCCGCGCGAATGCTTGGGTCGTATGGAAAACATGATCCTGATGGGCGACATCAAGATCCCCAAGGAAGCGATTTCGCGCCAGATCGCCGAATCGGTCGACATCATCGTTCAGGTGAAGCGCCTGCGCGACGGTTCGCGCCGCACCACCAACATCACCGAGGTGATCGGGATGGAAGGCGACGTGATCGTCACCCAGGAGCTGTTCAAGTTCGAATATCTCGACGAAAGCGATGACGGCAAGATCATCGGCGAATTCCGTGCCTCGGGCCTGCGCCCCTATACTCTTGAAAAGGCGCGGCAATTCGGGTTCGATCAGGCCTATCTCGAAGCCTGCCTCTAACAGCGAGCCGCTCCGGCGCTTGACAGGGCCTGGCAGGATCGCATCCTGCCGGGCCTTGCCATTTCCGGGGATCGCGGATGAGACTGCTTGTGGCGGCTGCGGCCGCGCTTCTGCTGGGCAATGCCCCGCCCCAACCCTTTGCGATCGGTGACGTTGACCGGCTGGCAGACATTTCCGAGTCGGCCTTCCTCGGTGACGGCAGCGCCGTGGTCTACGTCCTCACTACCCGCAATCTGTCGATCGATGCCAAGGTTTCCGACCTGTGGCTGGCCCCGTGGGGCCACGGCGAACCGCGCCCGCTGACCCGCACCGCCACGATCAGCGAATGGCAGCCCACGCCCTCGAGCGACGGCAGGCGGATTTTCTTTCTCAGCGACGCTGCCGCTGATGAGACGGTGCAGCTGTGGTCGATCGCGCTGCGCGGGGGCAAGCCTCGCCAGGAAAGCCGCGTCCCGGGCGGGATCAGCGACTATGCGCTCTCCCCCGATGGCACCCGCGCCGCGCTGATCGCCGAGGTGGGCGGCGCACCGCCGTCCGCCGATGGCGTGCGCAGCCAGCCACCGCTGGTGATCGACCGGCTGGGCTTCAAGGAAGACGGGCGCGGGCTGATCGACGGCCGGGTAGCGCAGCTGCTGCTGCTCGATCTGGTCAGCGGGAAGACGGCGCAGCTCACCCACGGCGCCACCGACGTCTACACCCCCGCCTGGTCGCCCGACGGAGCCCGTATCGCCTATGTCGGCTACCGCGACGAAGCCGCCGACCGGGCGCGCAATTCGGACATCTTCCTGATCGAACCGCGCGCCGGAGCACAGCCGCGCGCGATCAGCACCTCTCCCCATGCCGACAACGATCCCTCGGGCACGCCGATGCGCCCGGCCTGGTCGCCCGACGGTCGCTATCTCGCCTGGGTGACGATGGGCGAGGCCCGGTGGATCTACTACGCCCCGCATCAGCTCAGCGTGGCCGATCTCGCCAGCGGGACGGTGCGTGAGGTGGGCCGGATAGACCGCTTCACCTATTACCCGCGCTGGAGCGAGGACGGGCGCAGCATCCTCGCCCTGGTCGAGCAGGACCGCGACACCTGGCTGGCGCGTTTCGATCCGGAAACGGACAGCGTCAGCTACGGGACCGGGGGCGCGACCTTTGCCAGCGCCTTTGCGCTTGGGCCGGGAGGGCGGATCGCGGTACTCGAAGCCGACAACGATCATCCCGCGCGGCTGTTCGCGCTTGGCAAGGATTCGCGCCTGCTGGCCGATCCCAACCCCTGGCTGGCAG
>JAKOWQ010000141.1 GCA_029781465.1 Pseudomonadota bacterium | reverse complement strand
ACCACCGGCTTATCGCCCGCGGCATCGAGTACATCGCGGTAGAGCCGCGTCTGCCGTTCGCGTGCAGGCAGCGTGGCGGAGACCAGGAACTGGAACTCGGTGCGAAACAGCCCGACCCCGTCCGCCCCGGTCAGCGCCAGATTGGGCATGTCATCGCGCAGCCCGGCGTTCATCAGCACCTGGATGCGAGTGCCGTCACGGGTAAAGGGCTCCACCTCGCGCAGCGCGGCATAGGCGGCCTGGCGTTCCTTGGTCTTGGCAAAGCGCGCCTCAAACGCCTCCGTCATGGCCGGAAGCGGCCGCACCGTGGCATTGCCCTGATCGCCATCGAGCAACAACAGATCGCCTTCGCGGACCGCTGCCCGCAGCGAGCGAACGCGGCCCAGCACGGGAATCCCCATCGCCCGGGCTACGATGACCACATGCGCGGTCAGCGAGCCTTCCTCGAGGATCACGCCCTTGAGCCGTCGCTTGTCGTATTCGAGCAGTTCGGCCGGGCCGAGGTTGCGCGCGATCAGGATCGAATCCTGCCGAAGCCCCATCGAGGCTGCCGTGCCCATCTGGCCCGAGACGATCCGCAGCAGACGGTTCGACAAATCCTCAAGATCGTGCATCCGATCGGCCAGCAGCGGATCGTCGATCTGACGCATGCGCATCCGGGTGCGCTGCTGGACCCGTTCGATCGCCGCCTCGGCGGTCAGGCCGCTGTCGATCGCCTCGATGATCCGCCGGCTCCAGCCTTCGTCATAGGCGAACATCTTGTAGGTTTCGAGCACCTCCTCGTGCTCGCCGCCGACGCCGAATTCGGCCTGCGCGGCCATCTTCTCGATCTGCTCGCGCATCTTGTCGAAGGCGAGGTAGACGCGCTGCAATTCGGCATCGCGGTCCTCGGCCATGACATGTTCGATGGTGATGCGCGGCTGGTGGAACACCGCCGCACCGCTGGCCAGGCCCTTGACCAGAGTCAGCCCCGAAAGCCGCTGCGGCCCGGTCATCATCGGGGAAAGGCCCGCGGCTTCTTCCTCGTCGACCAGCCCCGCATTCGAAATCAGTTCGGACAGGACCATGGCCACAGTCTGAAGCGCCTCGATCTCCACCTCTTCGTAGCGGCG
>JAKOWQ010000120.1 GCA_029781465.1 Pseudomonadota bacterium | reverse complement strand
CCCGCCCTTGCCGCGCTTGGGCATGCGGTTGGGTGGTAGAAGCTCGGGCTGGGCGGGGCGGCCCGGCTCCCCGGGCATGGGGCAATCGAAAACAAAGCGCAGCCGTCCGCCGCGCCAATCGCGCACCAGCGCGCGGCATGCCATGACCTTGGCGCGCGGATCGCCGGTTTCAAGGACGGCGCGGATCGCGCGCGCGAGGGTGGTCACAGCGCCTTTGCCGCCTCCAGCACCGCGGCGGCGTGGCCCTTGACCTTGACCGGGCTCCACACCCGCGCCACCCGGCCATCGGCCCCGATCAGCAAGGTGGTGCGCACCATGCCCATGTAGGTGCGGCCATAGTTCTGCTTTTCGGTCCAGATTCCCAGCGCGTCGGACAGCCCGCCCTGCTCGGCATCGCTGGCCAGCGGTGCGACAAGGCCGTGCTTCTCGATGAACCTGAGGTGCTTTTTGGGCGGGTCCTTGGAGATGCCGAGCAGGACAACCCCGGCCTTGGCGAACTCTCCGGCCAGTTCGGAAAAGTCCTTGTTCTCGATCGTGCAGCCGGGGGTATCGTCCTTGGGATAGAAAAACAGCACCAGCTTGCGCCCGGCGAAACCGGCCAGCGGGATCTCGCCGCCATCGGGCGCGGTCAGGACCATGTCGGGAAGGGTATCGCCCACGGCGGGAAGCTTGGCCATCAATCGGTCTCCAGGGTTTCGCCAAAGGTTGCCGTCCAGGCGGCGGCAACCGTGCGGCGCGATTCGTCCAGCGCCTTTAGCAATCCGGGCCAGTCGCCGCATCCGCAAGCCTGGGCCAGTACCGCGCGCGCCGCGAGCGGCGGCTCCTGCGTATCGGGGGCAAGCAGGCGCGAGGCGATCAGGAAGCGGCCCAGGATCGCCTGCGCCTCGGGCAGGTCTGGCAGCAGCAGTCCGGCACCGGCCAGCTCGCCCAACGCCGCCGGAAGCGAGGGAACCAGTCCGATCCCGTCGCGCAGTTGCAGGAAATGGGTGATGAATTCGACATCGACCAGCCCGCCGCGCGCCAGCTTGACGTCAAGCGCGCCCTTGCCCGGCTTGTGCTCGGCCATGCGCGCGCGCATTTCCAGCACCTCCCGGCGAAGCTTTTCCGGATCGCGCCGCAGGGTCAGGACCGAGCGGACGATCCGCGCCAGCTCGGTCCGTGCCCCATCCGAGCCGTAGAGTGGACGGGCGCGGCACAGCGCCATGTGTTCCCAGGTCCAGGCGGATTCGCGCTGATAGCGCGCAAAGCTTTCAAAGCTGACCGCCAGCGGCCCCTGATCGCCCGAGGGGCGCAGCCGCGTATCGACGTCATAAAGCGCGCCTTCCGCCGTCGGCACCGAAAGCGCCACCGAAACCCGCTGTGCCAGGCGGTTGAAGTAGAGCGTCGCACCCAGCGGGCGCGGCCCGTTGCTTTCGGCGGTGTGATCGCCGGTGAACAGGAACACCAGATCAAGGTCGCTGGCATGGGTCAGTGCCCCGCCGCCCAGCCGCCCCAGCCCGAGCACCACCAGCTCACCGCCCGGCACCCTGCCGTGGGCGCGCTCGAATTCGGCCACGGTGGCATCGGCCAGCACCGTCAGCGCGGCTTCGGCCACGCGCGACAGGCCGCGCCCGATCTCCGCGGGATCGCGCGCGCCCTCGATCAGCTGCACACCCAGGGCAAAGCGCCGTTCCCCCACCCGGCGGCGCACCCGGTCGAGAATCTGCTGGTAATCGTCATCCTCCTCGCCGCGCGCGAAATCCCCGGCGAGTTCGGCAACCCCCGGAGGCAGATCGAAGGCCGAGGCATCGATCAGCGGGTCGAGCAGATCGGCCCTGCGCGCCAGCTCGTCGGCCAGCGGCGGGGCGAGGCTGAGGATTCTTGCAAGCAGTTGCAGCAGCGCCGGGCGCGCTTCGAGCAGGCGGAACAGGTTGACCGCGCTCGGCAGGTTGGTGAGCAGTTGCTCCCAGCGCAGCAGCGCGCGGTCCGGCTCGGGCGCGGCGGCGAAGGCGGCCAGAAGCGGTTTCAGGACCGCGTCGAAGGCGGCGCGGGCCGCCTCGCTGCGCAGCGCGCGCAAGCGGCCCGAGCGCCAGCCTTCGATCCGCTCGGCCAGCCCCTGTGGATCGGCAAAGCCCAGGTCTGCAAGCTCCTGCTCGAGCGCCGCGCCGCCGGTTCCGGCTACCGGCACGCTTGCGCCATCGCGGGCGCCCTGCGCGATCAGCCGGTCATAGCGGCTGCCCACCGCTTCGGTGATCGCCGCCAGCTCGGCCACCAGCGCGGCGCCATCGGCCAGGCCATCGAGGTGGGCGACATTGTCGAGCGCGGCCGGGTCCAGCGGCAGCGAATGGGTCTGCTGATCGGCCACCATTTGCAGGCGGTGTTCGATCGTGCGCAGCCGGTCATAGCTTTCGCCCAATACCCGCGCGTCTTCCGCTTCGATCAGCCCGGCGCCAGCGAGGGCATCAAGGCTGGCGCGGGTGCCGCGCAGACGCAGCTCGGGATGGCGGCCGCCATGGATCAGCTGATGGGTCTGGGCGAAGAATTCGACCTCGCGGATGCCTCCGCGCCCCTGTTTGAGGTTGAAACCGGGGCCGGGGCGTTTCGGGCCGGAATGGTTGGCGCGGATCCGCTGGGTCAGCCGCTCGATCTCGACGATCGCCCCGAAATCGAGGCTCTTGCGCCAGACGAACGGCCGGATCGCTGCAAGGAACGCCTCGCCCGCCGCCAGGTCTCCGGCGCAGGCCCGCGCGCGGATAAAGGCAGCGCGTTCCCAGGCCAGCGCCGAGCTTTCGTAATGGGTCAGCGCGGCGTCGATGGTTATCGCCAGCGGGCTAACCTCCGAGGCCGGGCGCAGCCTGAGATCGACCCGGAAGACATAGCCTTCGTGATCGACCTGGCTCATCGTTTGCATCATGGTGCGCGCCACGCGCTGTGCGGCCTCGCCCGGCTCGTCGCGTTCGCGCCGGGGCAGCAGCGCGGGATCGTAAAGCAGGATCGGGTCGATGTCGGACGAATAGTTGAGTTCGCCCGCGCCGTGCTTGCCCAGCGCCAGGGCAGTGAACCCGGCGGGCTCGGCATCGCTCACCCGCGAACGGATCGCATCGGCGATCGCGGCATCGAGCGCGCGGTCGGCAAAGGCGCTGAGCTCGCCGACGACCCGCGTCAGAGCGAAGGCCCCGGCCAGGTCGCCCAAAGCCAGCGCTACCGCCAGGGCCTGCTTTTCGCGCCTGAGAGCGCTCGCGACGGTCGGTGCGCCTTCGCCAGCCGCCTTGGCCCAGGCCAAAGCGCCTTCGCCATCGCCGGTTGCCAGCAGTGCTTCGAGCGCGGGCAGGCGATTGAGCCCTTGCGCCAGAAAGGGCGAATGCGCCCGCGCCCGTCCAAGCGCTCCGGTCCAGTCGGCAGTCATGCTGTCTGCAATGCGGCGGCGTGGCGGCGCGATCAAGCTCTTCCATCAAAGCCGCCGGTCGATGCGCGGCTTGCGCACGGGCCGCGGCTTTGCCACCCTGCCAGATCAACCGGCCAAGGAATCCCCGCGCAATGAGCCTTTCCGTTTCCCGATCGCTGTCGCTTGCCGTTTCAATCGTGGCACTGGCATTCGCGGGGAGTGCACCCGCCAGACCCGCCAAGGCTCCGCCGATCCCGGCGGTCAAGGTACCGGTGATCCAGGAGGATACGCTCAAGACGGTCACCCGCGTGCTTTCGTCCGATGCCTTCGAAGGGCGCGGTCCCGGCACGCCGGGAGAGGACAAGTCGATTGCCTATATCATCCAGCGCTTCAAGGATGCCGGATTGCAGCCGGGCAACAACGGATCGTGGCTTCAGGACGTGCCGATCGTCGAGATCACCGCGCAGAATTCCAGCGGTCTTGCGGTCAATGCCGGGGGGCAGGTGCTGCGCTTTACCGACGGCTCCGATTTCGTTGCCGGAAGCTACCGGGTGGTGGACCATACCGCGCTCAAGGACGCGCCGCTGGTCTTCGTCGGCTATGGTATCAACGCGCCCGAACTCGGCTGGAATGACTACGCCGGGCTCGACATGAAGGGCAAGATCGCGGTGATCCTGGTCAACGATCCCGACTATGCCAATGAGACCGAGGAAGGGCTCTTCAAGGGCCGGCGGATGACCTATTACGGGCGCTGGACCTACAAGTTCGAAGAGGCCGCGCGCCAGGGCGCGGCGGGCGCGCTGGTGATCCACGATACCTTCCCGGCGGCCTATGGCTGGCAGGTGGTCAATTCAAGCTGGACCGGGGCGCAGACCTATGTCGCGCGCGCGGGGGGTGCGATGGACCAGACGGCGGCCAACGGCTGGGTTCAGAAGGGCGTGGCCGAGGCGATCTTCAAGGCTTCGGGGCACGATCTCTCCGCGCTCACCGCTGCCGCCGGGCAAAAGGGCTTCAAGGCCGTGCCGCTTGGGGTCACCGCCAGCCTTTCCTTCGACAATGCGATCCGCCGCTCTACCTCCCATAACGTCATCGGCATCCAGCCGGGCCGCAAGCGGCCGGGGGAATATGTGCTTTATACCGCGCATTGGGATCACCTCGGGCGCTGCACGCCGGACAAGAGCGGGGACGACATCTGCAACGGCGCGATCGACAACGCGACCGGGGTGGGCGCGCTGGTTGCCTTGGCCGAGGCCAATGTGAAAGAAGGTGCAGCCGATCGCAGCCAGGTGTTTTTGGCGGTAACGCTGGAGGAATCGGGGCTGCTGGGCAGCGAATGGTATGCCCGCAACCCGGTCTATCCGCTGGCGCGGACCGTGGGCGGGGTCAACATGGACGGGGTCGGCCCCGGCAGCCCCAGCCGCGATGTTCAGGTGACCGGTGGCGACAAGTCCGAGCTGACCCGCTACCTCGCCGCGGCGATGAAGGCGATGAAGCTTTACCAGACGCCCGAGGACCACGCCGAGCGCGGGCATTACTATCGCTCCGATCATTTCAGCATGGCCAAGCAGGGCGTGCCGATGTTCGCGGTGGGGCGCGGTTCGGACTGGGTCAGGGGCGGCAAGGCTGCGGGCGAAGCGGCTGCGGATGACTATGTCCAGCACCGCTACCACCAGCCTTCCGACCAGTACGACCCCACCTGGGACTGGTCGGGCGCGGTCCAGGAGACGCAGCTCTATTACCGTCTCGGGCGGATGCTTGCGATGACCACCGACTGGCCCAACTGGCACAAGACCGACGAATTCCGCGCGATCCGCGATGCGAGCCTGGCCGAAGCGGGGAAGAAGTAGCGCAATGAACCCGCATTCTGCGCGGATGCCCGCCGAATGGCATCCGCAATCGCTGCTGTGGATCGGTTTTCCGCACGATCCGGTCGAATGGCCGGGTTTTCTGGGCCGCGCGCAGGAACAGATCGCCGCCTTTGCCAATGCCGTGGCCGAGACCGGGCAGGAGGTGCGGCTGATCGTGCGCGATGCGGCCAACCGGGCGCGGGCGCAGGCGCTGTGTTCATCGCGGGTGATGCTGGAGGAGCGCCGCTATGGCGATATCTGGCTGCGCGATACCGGGCCGCTGGTGGTGCAGGACGGCGCCGGGCGGCAAGTCGCGCGGCGCTTTGGCTTCAACGGCTGGGGCGGCAAGTACCTGATGGAGGGCGATCAGGAGATCGGCGCGGAGCTGGGCGCGAGCGTGGGCCTGCCGGTTGAGACCTGCGACTGGATTCTGGAGGGCGGGGCGCTCGACGGCGATGGCACCGGGCTGGTGGCCACCACCGAACAGTGCCTGCTCAATCCCAACCGCAACCCGCAGCTTTCGCGCGCCGAGATCGAGGCCCGGCTGGCGCGCGACCTTGGCTTCCAGCGGGTTCTGTGGCTGGGCGAGGGGCTGATCAACGATCACACCGATGGCCATGTCGATAATCTCGCGCGGTTCGTCGCGCCGGGGGTGCTGGCCTTGCCGCGGGCGACCGGTGGCGACGATCCCAACGCCGCGATCTATGCCGATGCCCGGGCGCGGGCCGAAGCCTTCGGGGTGGCAGTGCGCGAGGTGCCCTCGCCGGGGCGCGTGGAAAGCCAGGGGCGGATCGAGCCGGCCAGCTATATGAACTTCGCGATCACCTCGAAGCTGGTGGTGGTGCCCACCTATGGCACCGCGCACGACGACGATGGTGTGGCGGCGATTGCGGACCTGTTCCCCGATCGCGAGACGGTGGGCATCCTTGCCGATGCCGTTCTGGCCGGTGGCGGCAGCTTCCACTGTTCGAGCCAGCAACTGCCGATGATCTAGTTTCGGCTGAAACCTTGACTCCGCGCAGGGCGGCATATAGTTTCATATGCAACCAATATCGCGCTGGGAGCCTCGTTTTGCCCGACCTGTTCGAAAACCCGCTTGGCCTCGATGGCTTTGAGTTCATCGAGTTCTCCGCTCCGGAAAAAGGCGTGCTTGAGCCGGTGTTCGCGGCGATGGGCTTCACCCGGATCGCCCAGCACCGCTCCAAGGACGTGCAGCTGTGGCGTCAGGGCGGGATCAACCTGATCGCCAACTACGAACCGCGCAGCCCGGCGGCCTATTTCGCGGCCGAGCACGGCGCCTCGTGCTGCGGCATGGGCTGGCGCGTCAGGGACGCGAAGAAGGCCTATGAGCTGGCGCTCGAACGCGGCGCGGAACCGGTTGAGAGCCGCACCGGGGTGATGGAGCTGCGCCTGCCCGCGATCCGCGGGATTGGCGGTTCGATCATCTACCTGATCGATCGCTATGAGGGGCAGGGCGCCAAGGATTCAGGGGGCGACCTGTCGATCTACGACATCGATTTCGTTTATGAACCGGGCGCCGACCGGCACCCGGTCGGGGCGGGTTTCCACACCATCGATCACCTCACCCACAACGTCTACGGCGGGCGCATGGCGCACTGGGGTTCGTTCTATGAGCGCGTCTTCGGCTTCCGCGAGATCCGCTATTTCGACATCAAGGGCGAATATACCGGCCTCACCAGCCGGGCGATGACCGCGCCCGATGGCAAGATCCGCATTCCCCTCAACGAGGAAGGCAAGGCCGGGGGCGGGCAGATCGAGGAGTTTCTGCGCCAGTACAACGGCGAGGGGATCCAGCACATCGCCTTTGCCTGTGACGATCTGATCGCCTGCTGGGACCGGCTCAGGGCGCTGGGCACTCCGTTCATGACCGCGCCGCCCGCAACCTATTACGAGATGCTGGCCGAGCGCCTGCCGGGGCACGGCGAGCCGGTGGAGGAGCTGCAAAGCCGCGGCATCCTGCTCGACGGGTCGACGCAAAAGGGCGATCCGCGCCTGCTGCTGCAGATCTTCTCCGAAACGGTGATCGGCCCGGTGTTCTTCGAATTCATCCAGCGCAAGAAGGACGAAGGCTTCGGCGAGGGCAATTTCACCGCACTGTTCGAGAGCATGGAGCGCGATCAGCTGCGCCGCGGCGCGCTGCAGGTGGAAGGAGCCTGACCATGACGACTGCCCCCGCCCTCAAGCGCATTCACCACGTCGCCTATCGCTGCAAGGACGCGAAGGAGACGGTCGAATGGTATGGCCGCGTGCTCGGCATGGTCTATACCACTGCCTTTGCCGAAAATACTGTGCCCTCGACCGGCGAGGACGATCCCTACATGCACATCTTCCTCGATTGCGGTGGGGGCAATGTGCTGGCTTTCTTCGAACTTCCGGGCCAGCCTGCGATGGGCAAGGATCCCAACACCCCGGCCTGGGTCCAGCACCTCGCCTTCGAGGTTGAGGACGAGACCGCGCTGCTGGCCGCCAAGGCGCACGTCGAGGCCCAGGGGATCGAAGTGCTGGGGCCGACCTACCACGGGATCTTCCGCTCGATCTATTTCTTCGACCCCAACGGCCACCGGCTGGAGCTTGCCTGCAACATCGGCACAAGCGACCAATATGCCGAGCTGCGCGCGCTTGCCCCGGTGATGCTCAACGAATGGGCGGCAACCAAACGCGCGCCGCGCCATGCCGCCTGGCTGCACGAGGATCCGGCCGAACGCGGCGACGCATAAATCGCTTTGCTTGGCCCGCCCGTTCGCTATGGGCGGAAAAATGCGTTCGTCGATGCAACTGGCCGGGTGGGGAATCCCGGCATTGCTGGTTTCCTGCGCGCCTGCCCTGGCGCAGCGCGCGGGCGAGAATGTTGCGACCCAGTCAAGCGATGCCTTTGGCCGCTCGGTGGGGCAGGACAAGACCGGACTCTATTCGAGCGACGAGGTGCGCGGGTTCAATCCCGTCGATGCCGGAAACGTGCGGCTGGAGGGGCTCTACTTCGATCAGGTTGACCGGCTTTCGCCGCGGATCACCGATGGCAACACGATCCGGGTCGGCCCCGCCTCGCAGCGCTATCCGTTTCCCGCCCCGACAGGGCTGGTCGACTATTCGCTGACCCAGCCGCATGGCACGGCGAGCTACAGCTTCAATCTTGAGAACGGCAGCTCCAATTCGATGGGCCTCGGAGGGTCATTCGAGTTCAAGCAGCCGCTCGATGGCGAGCGGCTGGGTCTTTCGGGCGGCGCAGGGTGGCGCAACGGGCGCCGCTATGAAGGAGGGGAAACCAAGTACCGCACCGTCGGCGCAACGCTGGCCTGGCGTCCGGCCAGCGATGTTCAGGTGCTTCTGTTCGGCGGCGCGTTCTATTTCCGCAGCGACGAGGCGCGGCCGACTTACTACCCGGCTGGCACCGCGCCTCCACCCAGGCTTGCGCGCGGGCAGGATCTGAGCCAGCCGTGGACCGGGCGCAACGCCACCAACTGGGCCTACGGCGCGGTGGTCAAGGCGCCGCTCGGGGGGCTGGGGCTGGAGGCCGGGGTGTTCTACAACGGACGCACCCAAGACACGATCTTTTCGGACCTGCTGTTTGGCGTGGCCCAGGACGGCTCGGTTGCCTCGCGCCGGATCATTGCCGACGGCAACAACCGCGATGCCTCGCTGTCCGGCGAGGTGCGGCTGGTGCGCCAGTGGCGTTCGGGGGGGCTCGACCAGCGCCTGATCGCCAGCCTGCGCGGCCGCGCGCGCGACCGCCGCTTTGGCGGCAGCCGCTCGCTGGCATTGGGGCCAAGCACGATCCTGAACCCCGATGTGCGCCCCGAGCCGGCCTATGTCCTCGGTCCGAAGAACTTGGATGACGTTCGCCAGCTGACCTATGGCCTGTCCTACTCGCTGGTCGCCGAGCGTCGCTTCGCGATTGACGCCAGCCTTTCGCAAACGCGCTACCGCAAGGCGCTCGACTACGCCGATCCGGCCCTGGCCGATCCCGTAACCCGCGAAACCGCGGAGCTTTGGAATGTCACCGGCTCGGTCCATCTCGCGCGCGGGCTGGCATTCTTTGCCGGGGCTTCGCACGGGATGGAGGAGGCGCTGGTTGCCCCGGATGTCGCGGTCAATCGCTCCGAATCTCCGCCCGCTGTTCATACGCGCCAGATCGAGGCCGGGTTCAAATATTCGATCAACGCGCACCTCACGCTGATCGCGGGAGCGTTTTCGATCACCAAGCCCTACTTCAATCTCGATCCTGCGCAGCGCTATCGCCAGCTTGGTACGCTGCGCAACAAGGGGCTGGAACTGTCGCTTACCGGGCGGATCGCCCCGGGGCTGACCGTGGTTGGCGGAACCATGCTGCTCGATCCGCGCATTTCGGGCGAGGCGGTCGATCAGGGGCTGATCGGGCCGCGCCCGGTGGGGCAGATCCGGCGGCGCAGCGTGCTGAGCCTTGACTGGCGCCCCCAGGCGGGAAGCAGTCCGTTTTCGTTCGATCTCTCGGTCGAAAGTCTCTCGAGCCGCACCGGCAATGCCGCCAATACGCTGGCGGCACCGGCGCGTACGGTGGTCAACCTTGGCGCGCGCTACCGCTTCAAGGCCGCCGGGGCTGACTGGCTGCTGCGACCGGTGCTGCTCAATGCCTTCGACACCTATGGCTGGAACGTCTCGAGCTCGGGCGGATTTACCTATATCCCGCCGCGCGCGCTGACCCTGCAACTGGTGGCGGATTTCTAGGCCTTGCCCGGCACCTCCACCCGCAGCATGGCCAATGCAGCGATCACCAGGGTGCCCGCGGCAAAGGCCATGGTCCAGATCGGCTGGCCCGGAAACAGCGCGTTCATTATCGAGCCCATGACGGTCGCGACCAGCAGCTGCGGCACCACCACGAAGACGTTGAACAGCCCCATGTAGATGCCCAGCTTCGCTTGCGGCAGGC
>JAKOWQ010000104.1 GCA_029781465.1 Pseudomonadota bacterium | reverse complement strand
CCTGCGCCCCGGCCTTGACCAGATTGCGGAAGATGTTGTCCTTGGCGCCGAAGTCCATTGCGACGACATGCGGCCTGGGGCTGTGGGGCGAGCGGGCATAGCCCTTGCCCAGCGTCCAGGTGCCGCCCTGCCACTCCTCCACCTCGCGGCGGGTGACGACCTTGGCGAGGTCCATCCCTT
Source organism: Pseudomonadota bacterium (assembly GCA_029781465.1). Classification (GTDB taxonomy): domain Bacteria; phylum Pseudomonadota; class Alphaproteobacteria; order Sphingomonadales; family Sphingomonadaceae; genus Novosphingobium. The sequence goes on along the minus strand of JAKOWQ010000104.1, from coordinate 25,285 downwards.
CCAGCCCCGGCCAGTCGCGCGCGCGCTTGACCAGCGCGGGAATGTCGAACTTGCCGTCGGGATGATGCGCGATCACCGCGTTGGGCGCGCCCGACAGGCGGATGCGGCGGGTCAGCGCGCGGGTATCGACGCCCGCCAGCCCGATCTTGCCCAGCCTGGCCAGCCACTCGGAAAAATCGCCTTCGGAACGGAAATTGCTCGGTGCGGTCACGTCTTCGCGCACCACGCAGCCAACCGCACCTTCGACATGGCTTTCAAGGTCTTCGGTGTTGACTCCGACATTGCCGATGTGAGGAAAGGTGAAGGTGACGATCTGCGCGGCATAGCTCGGATCGGTCATCACTTCTTCATAGCCGGTCATCGCGGTGTTGAAACAGACCTCTCCCACCGCTTCGCCCACCGCGCCAAAGCCGCGGCCCCAGGCCACATGGCCATCGGCAAGCACGAGGACTCCGGTTGCGCCCGCGGGTTGCGGCGCAAGCGAAGGGGCGGCGTCGGCCATGTGGGGCGCTCCGTTTAACAGGTTTCCAGCAATGTCGCTAAGGCACCGCCGCTAGAGACCCCGCCCCGCAAGGTCAACCTTTGAAAAGCCGAAATTTCCGTCTAGGCGGGTTCTATCCCCAATACAGAGAGAAACCATGCTTCGCGATACCATCAAGGCCGCCCAGATCGAGGCGATGAAGGCGGGCGACAAGCCGCGTCTTGCCGCCGTCCGCCTGATCCTGGCCAAGCTCAAGGACAAGGACATCGAACTGCGCACCGCATCGAGCGTGCCCGACGACGACGTGGTGGTGGTCGACGTGCTGCAGAAGATGGCCAAGCAGCGCCGCGAATCGATCGCGCTCTACGAGCAGGGCGGGCGCCAGGAACTGGCCGATGTCGAACAGGCCGAGCTGGCGGTGATCGAGGCCTTCATGCCCCAGCAGATGGGCGAGGACGAGACCCGCGCCGCGATCGAGGCGATCAAGGCCGAGCTGGGCGCGAGCAGCATGAAGGACATGGGTCGGGTGATCGCCGAGCTCAAGGCGCGCCACGGCAGCCAGCTCGACATGGGCAAGGCCTCGGGCCTGGTCAAGGCGGCGCTGTCCTGAATGCGAAAGCCCGCCGGGTTTCCCCGGCGGGCTTCCAGTGCGATCGGCTGCGGCTTACTTGCCGAGGCCCATCAGATCACCCTTGACCATGTTGAAAAGGTAGATCGCGATCGCGCTGCCCAGCGCGCTCGCCACGCCCAGCGCCAGGTTTCCGGCCACCGCGTTGAGCTGTTCCCCGACTGCGGGAAGGTGGCCCAGCGCACCGCCGACCACCGGCAGAGCCAGAGCGGCAACGCCCGATCCGGTCATTCGGTCGGTGGGCATAGACAGGCCCGATATCAGGCTGAGCACGACAATCACCAAGGCGGCATCGAAGCCAAGCCCGGGCATGAAACCGGCGATCACCGCCACCACAACCGAAAGTGCCCGCGCCAGCGAGCTAACCTTGTTCAGCATCTTATTCCCTCCTGCTTGCGGGGGCGTGCCTTTGCTTTTCAGGTTGTTCCTTGGTTCAGGTGTTGTGTTCCCGGCCGCCCCCCTGCGACCCGGAGCGGAAACTAGCCGGTTTTCACGAATTGCAAAGCATAATTCGACGCTACGGAATCCGGGCCTTGGATCGGGCCTGAGCATATCGCCCCGCCCCCGGTTGAGCCGACCGGCGACTGCGGCTAGAATGAGCCGTGGCACTTTCCCCGCAATGGCTTGACGAACTGCGCGCGCGCATCACGCTGTCCAGCGTGATCGGCCGCACCACGCGGCTGACCAAGGCGGGCCACGAATTCAAGGCCTGCTGCCCGTTCCACAACGAAAAGAGCCCCAGCTTCACGGTCAACGACCAGAAGGGGTTCTACCATTGCTTCGGCTGCGGGGCGCACGGCGATGCGATCCGCTGGATGACCGACCAGCGCGGGCTTTCGTTCATGGATGCGGTCAAGGAACTGGCCGCCGAGGCCGGGATGGAAGTCCCCGCCCCCGATCCGCGCGCGGCGCAGCGGGCCGAACAGCAGGCGGGGCTGCACGATGTGCTGAGCGCCGCGCAGGATTTCTACCGCGCCCGGCTCGATGCGGACGAAGCCGCAAAGGCGCGGGCCTACCTCGGTTCGCGGCGGTTCGATGCCCACACGCTGGAGCGATTCGGCTTTGGCTATGCGCCGGGCGGACGGCAGGCACTGAAATCGGCATTGGCGAAATATCCAGAGGCCATGCTGATCGAGGCCGGGTTGCGCATCGCCGTCGATGACAAGGAACCCTATGACCGCTTTCGCGACCGGCTGACGATCCCGATCCACGATGCGCGCGGACGGGTAATCGGGTTTGCGGCGCGAATTCTCGATGCCGAGAAGAAGGACGCGCCCAAATACATCAATTCGCCCGATACTCCGCTGTTCGACAAGGGGCGAACCCTGTTCAACCTGCACCGCGCCGGCCCGGCATCGCGCCAGAGCGGGCGGATCGTGGTGGTCGAAGGGCAGATGGACGTGGTCGCGCTTGCCGCCGCCGGGATTGCCGATGCGGTGGCACCGATGGGCACCGCGCTGACCGAACGCCAGCTCGAGATGCTGTGGCGAATGGTCGAGACCCCGATCCTCTGCTTTGATGGCGATGCCGCCGGGCAGCGCGCTGCGCAGCGCGCGATCGCCCGGGCGCTGCCGCTGCTGCGCCCGGCGCATTCGCTGCGAATCGTGCGCCTGCCCACCGGAATGGACCCCGACGATCTGCTGAGGCGCGATGGGGTTCAGGCGATGGAGACGCTGCTGGGCGCGGCGCGCCCGCTGATCGAGGTGCTGTGGGAGAACGAGCGCGATGCCCTCCCCCTCGCCACGCCCGAGGACAAGGCGGGGCTCAAGGCCCGTCTCATGGCGCATGTCGAGACGATCGCCGATGGCGATATCAAGGCGCTCTACCGGCGCGAGCTGATGGAACGGTTCTCGGCCTTTGCCTTTCCGCCGCGTGAGCCGCGCGAATGGCGGCCCGCCGGGCGCGGCGGCTTGCCCGCGCCGCGCGGCAATCCCGCGAACCTGGCCCGGTTGCGCCGCCACACCGGCAATCGCGATGCGCTTTCGGCGGCAATTGTCGCGGGATTGCTGCGCTATCCCGCCGAAATCGCCCGTCACGGCGATGCGCTGATCCGCGCCGGGCTTGCCGATCCGCGCTTTGCGGTGCTGATCGATGCGCAAGACGGCGGCGTGGTGCTTGAAACCGAAGCACTTGGCACCATATTGGCCGCTCGGGGTCTGGCAGCCCCGGGTCCCGAAGAATATGCCGCGCTGCGTTTCGGCTTTCTGGCCGATGGCGTGCCCGAAGACCAGGCCCGCGCCGATCTGGCCCAGGCTGTGGGTCTGCTGGTCGAACGGCCCGCGCTCGATGCGGCGCTGGCCGAGGCAACGGCACGCTTCGAACGCGACCTTTCGGATGGGGCCTATGCCGAGCAGCAGCGGCTGCTGAAGAGAAAACTGGAATTCGATGCGCGCTTGCGGCAAATGGCCTCGGCGCGTAGCGGCGGCCCTTCCGGGGCGGCGCCCTCAACAACGGCGGAATGATGGAAGACGACGAACTCAACGGCGGTGACAAGGACGGCGGCGATGCACCGCTGATCGATCTCAACGAAGCCTCGATCAAGAAGCTGATCGCCCGCGCCAAGCGCCGCGGCGTGATCACCATGGACGAGCTCAACGAGGCCCTGCCGCAAGATCAGATGACCACCGACCAGATCGAGGACATCATGTCCGCGATCAGCGAGATGGGCGTGAACATCGTCGAAAGCGACGAGGACGCGATCGATCCCGAGGAAAAGGAGGTCGACGAAGTCGACGAGCCCGATCCGATCGGCGATCGCCCAGTGGTCGAGAAGAAGAAGGAAACCATCGAGCGCACCGACGATCCGGTGCGGATGTACCTGCGCGAGATGGGCGCGGTCGAACTGCTCAGCCGCGAGGGCGAAATCGCCATCGCCAAGCGGATCGAGGCCGGGCGCGACACCATGATCATGGGGCTGTGCGAAAGCCCGATCACCTTCCACGCGATCATCCAGTGGTCCGAGGCGCTCAACGCCGGCGAGATGCAGCTGCGCGAGATCCTCGATCTCGATGCCATGCTCTCCAAGGAACCCGCACCCGAAAACCTGACCGAGGACGGTGAGGAAGACGGCGAGGCGGAAATCAGCGAAGCCACTGCCGGCCCTTCCTACAAGGAAGAGGAAGACATCGAGGAAGAGGAATCGGCTGACGAGGACGAGGATGAGGACGGCGTCGAGCGCCGCGCCCGCCGTCCGGCCGAGGACGACGAGGAAGACAACACCCTCAGCCTTGCCCAGATGGAAGCCGCGCTCAAGCCCGGCGCGCTGGAAAAGTTCGCCGAGATCACCTCGCTGTTCAAGAAGTTCGAGAAGATCCAGGCCGAGCGGCTCGACGTGATGGGCGTGGGCGGCAGCTTTTCGCCCGCCAAGGAGAAGAGCTATCACCAGCTGCGCGAGGATCTGACCGCGCAGGTTGAGAGCGTGCAGTTCCACGCCACCAAGATCGAATACCTGGTCGACAACCTCTATGCCTTCAACCGCCGTCTGACCGCGCTGGGCGGACAGATGCTGCGCCTGGCCGAGCGCCACAAGGTCAACCGCAAGGACTTCCTTGACAGCTATGTCGGGCACGAGCTCGACGATGGCTGGCTGGCCGCGCAATCGGTCAAGGACAAGAAGTGGGCGGCCTTCGCCGATCAGGAAGCCGACGCGGTCGAGCGGATCCGCGCGGAAATCGCGGACATTGCTTCGGCCACCGGCATGGCGCTCGGCGAGTTTCGCCGGATCGTCAACATGGTCCAGAAGGGCGAGCGCGAGGCGCGCATCGCCAAGAAGGAAATGGTCGAGGCAAACCTGCGCCTGGTGATCTCGATTGCCAAGAAATACACCAACCGCGGCCTGCAGTTCCTCGATCTGATTCAGGAAGGCAACATCGGGCTGATGAAGGCGGTCGACAAGTTCGAGTACCGCCGTGGCTACAAGTTCAGCACCTATGCCACCTGGTGGATCCGTCAGGCGATCACCCGTTCGATCGCGGATCAGGCGCGCACGATCCGCATTCCGGTGCACATGATCGAGACGATCAACAAGCTGGTGCGCACCAGCCGCCAGTTCCTCCACGAACAAGGCCGCGAGCCCACGCCCGAGGAAATGGCCGAGCGGCTCTCCATGCCGCTCGAAAAGGTCCGCAAGGTGATGAAGATCGCCAAGGAGCCGATCAGCCTCGAAACCCCGATCGGGGACGAGGAAGACAGCCACCTGGGCGATTTCATCGAGGACAAGAACGCCGTTATCCCCGTCGACGCGGCGATTCAGGCCAATCTCAAGGAAACCGTCACCCGGGTGCTCGCCAGCCTCACCCCGCGCGAGGAACGTGTGCTGCGCATGCGCTTCGGCATCGGGATGAACACCGACCACACACTCGAGGAAGTCGGCCAGCAGTTCTCGGTCACCCGCGAACGCATCCGCCAGATCGAAGCCAAGGCGCTGAGGAAGCTCAAGCACCCGAGCCGGTCAAGGAAGATGCGCTCTTTCCTCGATCAGTAGTTCGGCAAGGCCCCGCTTCGGCGGGGCCTTTTCGTATCACCCCCTGGCAAGGGAATAGACCGCCACCGTATCGGCCATGGGATCGAGACGCACCCACAGGGCGACCGCCAGCGCGGCACCGAGCAGCGCCAGTCCGGTGAGGCGTGCGGTGCGCCTGCTGGCTCCCGGCCATAGTGGCAACACAGCCAGTGCGCCAAGCGCGAGCGGGAGCGCGGCTGCCGAGGGCAATGTTGGCCCCACCCCCTGCATCAGCTGGTGACCCAGCGCGAGTTGGTAGCCAACGATCGGCCCTGCCAGCGCGGCGCAAGCCAGGGTTGCAGTGGGCTTGGCAGGCATCTGCCCGAGGACCAGCGCCACGGCTCCGATCAAGACCGGCACCACCGCAACATAGGCGGCAGTGGGCGCAATCCCCTGCATCGCCGCAGCAATGACCAGCAGCGGCAGCGCGGCTCCGGCCTGCCGGGCCGCTCCGGCGAGGCCCTTGCCCAGAACCAGCATGAAGCAGCCGAGCGCGGCGAGCAGGGCCATCACCTCGAGCAAGGGAATTGCCGCCAGCCGGTCGTAGTAATTGGCCCCCTTGCCCGCACCCGAAGCCAGATTGAGCGCAAACAGCATCGCCGCCGCCAGCACGATCAGCGCAGCCATCCGCCCCGCTCCGTCGCCGAGCGCGCGCAGATTGCGCTCAGGGCTCGCCGCCAGCACCAGGGCGCCCGCCGCCAGACCCAGCATCCCCCAACCGAGCCAGGCCGGCCATGACAACAGCAGCATTCCGAACAGGTCGAAGAACACCACATCGGGGGCTTTGCCGGGCAGCTCCGGCGCGGCGAGCAGCGCCTGGGTCAGTTCGGATACCTGCCAGCCCATGTCCTGCAACGCGCCCCGATCGAGCGCTTCGGGGGTGGCCTTGGGCGAATGGTAGAGCCCCGGACGGCCGATGAAGGCGAAATTCCACGCCGCCCAGTCGCCCTTGAGCGCCGGGGTCAGGTCGGTGTCGTTGGGCAGGACCGAATAGATGTAGGCCGCCAGCGAGGATCCGCCGGGGCGACGCACCGCGCGGGCATAGGCCGTCACCGCCTCGCCGTTGCCCGCCGAGGTCTGGAACAGGGTGGTCCGCCCGCCCCCGCCGCGCGCCTCCATGTTGATCACCGCGCCGATATGCCCAAGCAGCGGATCACCGGCAAAGAACTGCGCCGCGCCTTGCAGCCCCAATTCTTCGCCATCGGTAAGCAGCACGATCAGGTCGCGCCGGGGCGGTCCCTTGGTGGCGACCTGCCGGGCTACCTCGAGCGCGGTGACCACCCCTGCCCCGTCATCGCTCGCCCCCGGCGAACCCCAGACCGAATCGTGATGCGCCATCAGCAGAACCGCGGGCGCCGTGCGGTCGCGACCCGGCAGGATCCCGACCAGATTGACCGTCGGCGCCGGAGGATCGCTGCGCCCACTCCACTTGTTGAGGCGCTGCGCCGATTTGGCGTCAAGAACGCCCTCGCGCGTGCTCACTTCCATGCCGATCCGGGCCATTTCCCCGGCAAGGAAATCCCGGACCGCCGCGTTTTCCGCCGAACCGGTGGGATGCGGCGCGCGGGCGATGCGCCGCAGATCGGCTTCGGCGCGGGGCAGATCGAACAGGCCCTGGGTCTGCTTCGGATCGCGCGGTGCGGGCGGCGTAGTGGCCAAGATCGCCAGGATGACGCCCAATACCAATGCCGTGACCAATCCCAGCCAAGCCCTCATTCCGGTTCTCCACCCTTGCCCAGGAACGCAGGCTGGGATCGGCCGCAGACAATGTCAAACCCGGGCTTGTGGAACCCGCCCAAGCGCGCACTGGAATTGCAAGCCGCTCGCGACTAAGGGGGGCGCACCGATTCCCCAGCCAGTTCAGGGCCGCCCATGCGCATCGCCATCGCTTCCGATCACGCCGCCGTCGAGCTCAAGGCCGAATTGCGCGAGTATCTGATCGGCCTGGGCCATGAAGTGGCCGATCTTGGCCCGGAGACCGCCGACCGCGTGGACTATCCCGATTATGGCTACAAGCTGGCCTCGGTGGTTGCCGATGGCACGACCGAGCGCGGGGTGGCGCTGTGCGGATCGGGGATCGGCATTTCGATCGCGGTCAACCGCAATCCGGCTTGCCGCTGCGCGCTGGTCTCCGAGCCGCTGTCCGCGGCGCTGGCGCGCGAGCACAACGATGCCAACTGCATCGCCATGGGCGCGCGGCTGACCGGGGTCGACATGGCCAAGGCCTGCCTCGATGCCTTCCTTGCCACTCCTTTCGGTGGCGGCCGCCACGGCCCGCGCGTCGACAAGCTCTCATCCCCCAGCATTTGAAGGCCTTTCTACCAATGACCTCTGCGATCCGTTCCCCCGGCTTCTTCACCGCCCACCTGGCCGAAACCGATCCCGAAGTGGCCGATGCCATCGCCAAGGAGCTGCACCGCCAGCAGACCAAGATCGAGCTGATCGCGAGCGAGAACATCACCAGCCGCGCGGTGCTCGAGGCGACCGGATCGGTGTTCACCAACAAGTATGCCGAGGGCTATCCGGGCAAGCGCTATTACGGCGGCTGTGACTATGCCGACGTGGTCGAAACCCTGGCGATCGAGCGCGCCAAGAAGCTGTTCGGGTGCCAGTTCGCCAATGTGCAGCCCAATTCGGGCAGCCAGATGAACCAGGCGGTATTCCTCGCCCTGCTCAACCCGGGCGACAAGTTCATGGGGCTCAACCTCAACGCCGGCGGGCATCTCACCCACGGCAGCCCGGTGAACATGAGCGGCAAGTGGTTCCATCCGGTGCCCTATGGCGTGCGGGCGGACGACGAGCTGATCGACATGGACGAGGTCGCCGCGCTGGCCCGCGAGCACAAGCCCAGGCTGATCATCTGCGGCGGCACTGCCTATTCGCGCATCTGGGATTTCCAGCGTTTCCGTGAGATCGCCGACGAGGTCGGGGCCTGGCTGCTGGCTGACATGTCGCACTTTTCGGGTCTGGTCGCGGGCGGCGCGCATCCCTCGCCCTTCCCGCATGCCCACGTGGTCACCACCACCACCCACAAGTCCTTGCGCGGTCCGCGCTCGGGCGTGATCCTGACCAATGACGAGGATCTGGCCAAGAAGTTCAACTCGGCGGTGTTTCCGGGGCTTCAGGGCGGGCCGCTGGTGCACGTGATCGCGGCCAAGGCGGTCGCCTTTGGCGAGGCGCTCCAGCCCGAGTTCAAGGCCTATGCCCAGCAGATCGTGGCCAATGCCCGCGCTTTGGCGGCCAGTCTTGCCGAACAGGGCTTGCGGATCGTTTCGGGCGGGACCGACAACCATCTGATGCTGGTTGACCTGACCGCCAAGAACGTCACCGGCAAGGCTGCCGAAAAGGGCCTCGATCGCGCCTGGCTGACCTGCAACAAGAACGGGATTCCCTATGATACCCGCTCGCCCTTTGTCACCTCGGGGGTTCGCCTCGGCACTCCGGCCGGCACCACCCGCGGCTTTGGCGAGGAAGAATTCCGCCAGGTTGGCGCGCTGATCGCCGAAGTGGCAGAAGGCCTTTCCCGCAACGGCGAGGAAGGCGACGGCCAGGTCGAAGCCCGGGTTCGCGCCCGGGTTGAGGAACTGTGCAGCCGCTTCCCGATCTATCCGGAGGTTTGATGCGATGAGCGATGATCTGATCGGCGATGCCAAGGACGAAGTGGTTGGAATGGCCAAGCAGGGGATGAAGCATCCCTCGACCGGACCGGTGCTGACCGGCGCGGCGATCGGCGCGGTTGCCGGGGCGGTGCTGCCGGTGGTCTCGTGGCCGCTGGGCCTGCTGGTTGGCGCGGGCTTCACGCTGTACAAACGGATACGGCCCTAAGTGCGCTGCCCGTTCTGCGCCCATGATGACAGCCAGGTAAAGGATTCGCGCCCCACCGAGGACAACACCGCGATCCGTCGCCGCCGCCAGTGCGATAGCTGCGGCGCACGCTTCACCACCTTCGAGCGGGTGCAGCTGCGCGAGATCACCGTGGTCAAGAGCGACGACAAGCGCGAGGCCTTTGATCGCGCCAAGATCGAACAGTCCGTCGCACTCGCCTGCCGCAAGCGCGGCCTGGCGCAGGAGCGGCTCGACCAGCTGGTCACCGGGGTGCAGCGCCAGATCGAAACACTGGGCGAAAGCGAAATCGCCTCCAAGACGATCGGCGAAATGGTGATGGAAGGGCTGCGCAAGCTCGATTCGGTCGCCTACATCCGCTTTGCCAGCGTCTACCGTGATTTCACCGAAGCGAGGGACTTCGAGGAATTCGCCAGTACGGTTCGCGATGCCGGCAAGAACTGATCGCAAACCTGTCATCGTCCTTGTTCGCCCCCAGCTGGGCGAGAACATCGGCAAGGCAGCGCGGGCGATGCTCAATTTCGGACTGGCCGAGATGCGGCTGGTGTCCCCGCGCGACGGCTGGCCCAATCCCAGCGCCGGTCCGGCCGCGGCCGGGGCGGATGTGGTGCTGGAACGGGCCGAAGTGTTTGAAACCCTGGCCGAGGCCGTGGCCGACTGCGCCCATGTCTATGCCACCACCGTACGCAAGCGCGGAGTGACCAAGCCGGTGCTGGCGCCTGAACAGGCGGCGCGGCTGGTCCATTCCGAACCGGGCCGCTCGGCCTATGTCTTCGGGCCGGAGCGCTCGGGGCTTGAAACCGACGATGTGGCGCTGGCCCGCGCGATCGTGACCGTGCCGATCAATCCCGAATTCGGATCGCTCAATCTCGCCCAGGCGGTGATCCTGCTGGCTTATGAGTGGTCCAAACAGGCGGAGCTGGAGCAGCCGACGGTCGAGGAGCTGCTCCCCCCTGCCCCGCAGGACGAACTTGAGGGGATGATTGCCCAGTTCGAGGCGCTGCTTGAACCGACCGGCTATTTCCGCCCGCCCAGCCGCACCGCCGCCACCCGCCGCACCTTGCGCAACATGCTGACCAAGCCGGGCTGGAACCACCTTGAGGTGCGGACCATGCGCGGAGTGCTGTCCTCGCTCGGCAAGGGGCCACGCAAGCCTTGACTTTTCGCGGCGGCGCAGCAATAGGCGCGCCTTCGCAATTGACCAGGCACTCCGGTGAAGCCTTGGTCGCGTCCGGCAGCAGGCCGGGCGGTGCGGTTCCGGACCAGAAGCGGGGCGCAGTGCCCGGCATGCAAATTGAAGGACCAGACGCGCCATGTCGAAGCGCAATTCGTCGAAGTACAAGATCGATCGCCGGATGGGCGAAAACATCTGGGGCCGTCCCAAGAGCTCGGTCAACCGCCGCTCCTACGGCCCTGGCCAGCACGGCCAACGCCGCAAGGGCAAGCTTTCGGACTACGGCATCCAGCTGCGCGCCAAGCAGAAGCTCAAGGGCTATTACGGCGACGTCACCGAAAAGCAGTTCAAGCGCACCTATCAGGAAGCCAGCCGCATGAAGGGCGATACCGGTCAGAACCTGATCGGCCTGCTCGAGCAGCGGCTCGACATGGTGGTCTATCGCGCCAAGTTCGCGCCGACCATCTTCTCGGCCCGCCAGATCGTCAGCCACGGCCACATCTGGGTCAACGGCGTGAAGTGCAACATCGCCAGCCGCCGCGTGCGCCCCGGCGACGTGATCAGCCTGGGCAAGAAGGCCAAGGACATGGCCCTGATCGCCGAAGCGCAGAGCTTGCCCGAGCGTGAAGTGCCCGAATACGTCGCCACCGACGGGACCGACAAGGCCACCTTCGTGCGCGTTCCCTCGCTCGACGAAGTGCCCTATCCGGTGAAGATGGAACCGAACCTGGTGGTCGAGTTCTACTCGCGCTGATCCGGCACTTAGGAATAGCGAAAGGGCGGTCCCCCGGGGGCCGCCCTTTTCGTTTGCACCTCTTAAGCGAGCGGTTAACATGCCCGTCAAAGCTTTTGGGGGAATGCATGGAATACGATCAAGTCGTCCTCGGCCGCCGTTCGATCCGGGGCTATCTGGACAAGCCGGTTCCCCGCGCCCTGATCGAGGAGGTGCTGGCACTGGCGATGCGCGCGCCCAGCTCGATGAATACCCAGCCGTGGCATTTCCACGTCCTCACCGGCGAACCGCTCGACCGGATCCGCGCCGGCAACACCGAACGCAACCTGGCGGGCGTCCCGCACAGCCGCGAGTTCCGCACAGGCCATGCCTTTGAAGGCGTCCACCGCGAACGCCAGATCGGCGTTGCCAAGCAACTGTTCGCCGCCATGGGCATCGCCCGCGACGACAAGGATGCCCGGCTGGACTGGGTGCTGCGCGGCTTTCGCCAGTTCGATGCCCCGGTCTGCGTGATCGTCAGCTATGACAGGGAGCTGGCCGACAGTGACGATACCGCCTTCGATTGCGGCGCGGTGACGACGGCACTGGTCAACGCCGCCTGGTCGCGCGGGCTTGGCTGCGTGATCAACAGCCAGGGGATCATGCAGAGTCCGGTGGTGCGCGAACACGCCGGCATTCCGGACGATCAGGTGATCATGAAGGCCGTGGCGCTGGGCTGGCCGGACGAGAGCTTTCCCGCCAACGCGGTGGTTTCCGAACGCAAGAGCGTGGCCGAGGCCGCGCGGTTCGTGGGATTTGACGGCTAACCCAGATAGCCCCGCCGAAACTCCGTCGCAAAGGCCGCAAACCGGCCTCCGGCGATCGCATCGCGCATCCCGGCCATCAGCTGCTGGTAAAAGGTCAGGTTGTGCTCGGTCAGCAGCATGGCGCCAAGGATTTCGCCGCTCTTGATCAGGTGGTGCAGATAGGCCCGGCCATACTTGGTGCAGGCATCGCAGGGGCAGCGCTCGTCAAGCGGCGCGGTGTCTTCCGCATGGCGGGCGTTGCGCAGGTTGACCGGACCGTTCCAGGTGAAAGCCTGCCCGTTGCGGCCCGAACGCGTCGGCAGGACGCAATCGAACATGTCGACTCCGCGCTCCACAGCGCCGACCAGATCGTCGGGCTTGCCCACTCCCATCAGGTAGCGTGGGCGATCGGCGGGCAGCATTCCGGGCGCGAAATCAAGCGTGGCGAACATCGCCTCCTGCCCCTCGCCCACCGCCAGCCCGCCGATGGCATAGCCGTCAAAGCCGATTTCGCGCAGCACATCGGCGCTTTCGCGGCGCAGGCTTTCATCGAGCGCGCCTTGCTGAATCCCGAACAAAGCGGCGCGCGCGGCATGATCCTCGCCGGCATCGAACCCGGCGCGGCTGCGCGCCGCCCAGCGCATGCTCATCCGCATGGACGCTGCGATCACTTCCCGCGGCGCGTCGGCGCGCGGGCACTCATCGAAGGCCATGACGATGTCAGACCCCAGCAGGCGCTGGATCTCCATCGAGCGTTCCGGGGTCAGCAGATGCCGCGAGCCATCGAGGTGGCTGGCAAAGGTCACCCCCTCTTCGGTGATCTTGCGCAGATCGCTGAGGCTCATCACCTGATAGCCCCCGCTGTCGGTCAGGATCGGGCGATCCCAGTTCATGAACCTGTGCAGCCCGCCCAGCCGCGCCACCCGCTCCGCCCCGGGGCGCAGCATCAGGTGATAGGTGTTGCCCAGCAGGATATCGGCCCCGGTGGCGCGGACGCCTTCGGGCTTCATCGCCTTGACCGTGGCCGCCGTCCCCACCGGCATGAAGGCCGGTGTGCGGATTTCGCCGCGCATCATCCGGATCGTGCCGGTGCGGGCCTTTCCGTCGGTGGCGTGAAGCGTGAATGCAAAGCGCGGGGCGGTCATCCCCCGCCCGCTAGAGGAAACGGTTGCGTTCGACCAGCCCCACCAGCCCTTCGCGAAGCACCTGCCACGCTTCGCGATCGGCTTCGTCGGCAATCGCCGCGGGTTCGACCACTGCCAGGAATGCCTCGATCATCCCGCGATACCAATCGGGCGGCACATCGAGCGCGACGCGGTGATGCGGCACCGAGCTGTCGAAAGCGATCCGCGCTTCGATCGGATTCTCGAACCAGCTCATCACGTAATAGAGCGTGTTGCCGACCATCTCGGCCTCAAGGCTGGCGGGTCTGTGTGGGGAATGGTGCGCAAAGCTGGCGCGGGCGCCGGGGTAGCGGGCGTAGAATTCGGCCATCACCGGCTGGGTGACGTCGCCCAGCACCTCAGCAGCGCGCTCCAGCCCCTGCTCGATCAGCCGCAGCCGAACTTCATCCATCACGCATCCTCCCTTCGGCTATCCTTGCAGCCAGGATGGCATCGGGCTTTGCGCAATATCAAGCCGCGTTCTGTTTCGGTTCCCGCCTGAGCGCCGCCGCGCTGGCCGCTGCCTGGGCCAGACTGGCGGTCCAGCGCGCCAGCCCTTTGTCGGTCCCGCCCTGCCGGGTCGGACCGAAGCGGAACACCCGCACCGGCTTGAACCCGGTGAAGCCCAGAACCTGACGCTTCCAGCGCTTGATCACGGCATCGCCGTAGGCAAGGCGCAGGTACCACGGCGGGGTATCCATGGTGACGATCAGATCGGCCGATCGCCCGGTCAGCAGCCGGTCCCACATCGGATCGTCGCGGTGATAGCGAAAGGCCCATCCGGGCAGGAGCAACCGGTCGAGCAGACCCTTTAGCGGCGCGGGTTCCGCCCCCCACCACATCGGAAAGGCCAAGACCAGATGGTCACAGGCCAGCACCGCATCGGCGAGACGCCGCAGATCGGGCTCCCACGGCTGTTCCCCGGCATAGCCGCAGTGCAGCACCGGATCGAAAGCCAGATCGCGCACCGCGAAGCGATCGATCTCGGTCCCCGCCGGCAAGGCAGCGGCATAACCATCGAGCAGTGCGGTGACGAGCCGTCCGCTGTCCGGGTGCCCGTCGATAACCAGGCAGCGCACCGCCCTAGGCGTCCGCCAGCCAGTTGCCGTGGAACCCCGGCGGAATGCGGTGCGGGATGTGCACCGAAGCAACCGGCGGCTTGGCCATGTCGGAGGCGTCGAGGATCACCAGATCGGTGGTATCGGTAGCCTGATCGATCACATAGCCCATCACCCAGCCATCGCCCTCGGGCGCATCGGCGCTGCGCGGTACGAAGACGAATTCGCCCGGAACCCGCCCGGGGCCGAAATCGTGCGCCTGGCGGGGGCCACCGGCCATATCGTAGCGATAGATCGGCGCCGACCCGACAAAGGCACTGTCGTCGCCGGGCAGACCGAGCGACCAGGACAGGCTGTAGGGTTGTCCGAAATAGCGCTCGTCGGGGCGGTGGAATTCCTGCGGCGCTGTATCGACGGTGGTCCGCTTGACCTTGCGGGCCACCGGATCGACTTCCCAGCGCTCCATCCCGAGCTGCTTGCCGTTGGGGCCGTCCGGTCCGCCGGCGAACATGGTCTCATGCACCGAGCTGTCGATGATCACCACCCCGTCCTCGCGCTCATAGGAGTTGGCGACGTGGAACACATAGCAGGGATCGACATCGCACCAGATAATCTCATCGGCGGTGCCCTTGCGCGGCATCAGCCCTACCCGCGCCGGGTGATCCGGATTCCACTTGTAGGGAAACTGCTCGCCCGCGATCAACGCCTTCATCGAGAAGGTCACCGGCAGGTCAAAGATCACCACGTAGCTCTTGGTAATGGTGCATTCATGGATCGAAGGCCCGTCGCGAACCGGGATCGGTTCCTCGCGGATCACCTTGCCCTCGGGGCTGACCACGACATGCCAGACAGTGTCCTGCACCATCGCGTCATAGGTGATGACGTGGAGTTCGCCTGTCAGCGGATCGAGATGCGGGTGCGCGCTGAACGGCCCCTTGAGCGTGCCCTCGAAATCATGGGTCGAGACCGCTTCAAGCTCATAGGTCAGCTCCTGCGGATAGGCGTTGGCCTCGACGATCGCCAGGGTCTTGCCGGCGTGCTGGATCACGTTTGTGTTGATCACCTCGCGCTCGCCCCGGCGCGGCCCGGGCGCGGCCTTGGGGCCGCCCTGGGCTTCGAGCATTGTGGTGCGGATATAGCGGTTGCGATACCACAGCGCCTTGCCGCCCTGCAGGCAGATCCCGTGGACCATGCCGTCACCCAGGAACCAGTGGTGCCCGCGCGGATCGGGCGCGAAGGGATTGGGTCCGTTGCGGACATAGCGCCCGTTGAGTTCGGGCGGGATCGTTCCGGTTACCTTGAGATCGGTGATCGTACGCTCATCGTGAAGCGGCGCGTGAATTCCTGTCAGGAACGGGTGCGCTCGGTCCTTGCTCATCAGCGCTCGGTTGAGCTTGGCTACGCCAACGATCCCCTTGGTCACCACGCCGCGGATCGCACTTTCGACTGCGCTTGCCATGTCGCGAATCTCCCTTTAATGTTTATGCCGTAAACATAACCGCGAAGGTAACAGTGTCAACATCGAAATCCTATCACCACGGCGATCTTCACGCAGCCCTGATCGAAGCGGGCTTGAGCGCGCTCGAAGTGCAGGACGCCGGGGATCTTTCGCTGCGCCAGTTGGCCCGTGAGGTCGGGGTATCGCCAACCGCGGTCTATCGCCACTTTCCCGACAAGGACGCGCTGCTCGCCGCTCTCGCCCAGACCGGGATCGAGCAGATGGCCGCCTGGCAGAAAGCCGCTGCCGAAGCGAGCGGCGCGGACGATGCCTTCGCCGCCACCGGCCGCGCCTATGTCCGCTGGGCTCTGGCCCACCCGGCGCTGTTCCGGCTGGTGTTCGGCAAGTGTGAAACAGTGGGCGAATCGGTCTTTGGCGACAATGCCGCTACGCACATGCTGCGCTCCTATGCCGAAAATTTCACCGGAACCGAGGTCGGCACCCAGCGCTTCATGCTCCAGGCTTGGGCCGTGGTTCACGGCCTCGCCATGCTGATGCTCGATGGGCAACTGCCCAAGGACGAAGCACTGATCGACCGGGTGATCGACGCGGGCACCTTGTTCCGCGCCTAGGGCAGCAACAGGCTCGAATCCCCGTAACTGTAGAACCGGTAGCCTTCGCCAATCGCGTGGGCATAGGCTGCCTGCATCCGCTCCAGTCCCATCAACGCACTAACCAGCATGAACAGCGTGCTGCGCGGCAGGTGGAAGTTGGTCATCAGCCCATCGACTGCGCGGAAGCGGTAGCCCGGGGTGATGAAGATCGCGGTGTCGCCCGCGAAGGGGTGGATCGTGCCCTGCTCATCCGCCGCGCTTTCGAGCAGGCGCAGGCTGGTCGTGCCGACCGCAATCACCCTGCCCCCGGATTCGCGCACCCGGTTGAGGCGCTGGGCGCTCGCGGCGGAAATCGTCCCCCATTCGGCGTGCATCGTGTGCTCGGAGGTGTCCTCCGCCTTGACCGGAAGGAAGGTTCCCGCCCCGACATGGAGCGTCAGCACTTCCTGGCCCACCCCCGCTGCGTCCAGCGCGGCCATCAGCGCGGGCGTGAAATGCAGCGCGGCCGTGGGAGCGGCAACCGCGCCGTCCTTGCTCGCGAACATCGTCTGATAATCGGACCGGTCATCCGCATCGGTTGGGCGCTTCCCGGCGATGTAAGGGGGCAGCGGCATCTGCCCGGCGCGTTCGAGCAAGACCTCGACCGGTTCCTCACCCAGGAAGGCCAGGGTCCAGCTGCCGTCGCTGTGGCGTTGCTCTGCCTGGGCCTGAATCCCGGCGGCAAAGTCGATCGTATCGCCCCGGCGCAGCCGCTTGGCATTGCGCACGAAGGCTTGCCAGCGGCGCAGGTCGATCCGCTTGTGCAGCGTGGCGCCGATCCGCGCCTCGCCGCGGCGCCCTTCAAGCTGGGCGGGGATCACGCGGGTATCGTTGAAGACCAGTACATCACCCTTGCGCAACAGGCCGGGTAGATCGCGCACGGTCAGGTCGGCAAGCGCCCCCTCCCCCGGCACCAGCAGCATCCGCGCCGCATCGCGCGGCCGCGCCGGGCGCAGCGCGATCCGCTCGGGCGGAAGCGCGAAATCGAACAGGTCAACCTTCATCGCCGCGGCCCTAGCCGCATCCGCGCCTCAATTCGAGGGCGGATCGGACGGGGCCGGACTATCCGAGCTCGAATTGTTGAGCATGTCGGCGGTAATCACCGTCGGCGCGACCGGTACCTGCCCGGAGGGCTGCGGGCGGTTGTCCGACAGGATCGAGGCCTGGAGGATCCGGGTCGGGTTGGCGGGCGGCTCGCCCCGGCTGATCGCGTCAACCGCTTCCATCCCCGCGATTACCCGCCCGAAATTGGTATAGCGGTGATCGAGCGAGAAGCGCGGGAAGAAGACGATGAAGAACTGGCTGTTGGCAGTATCGGGCTGATCGGTCCGCGCCATCGAAACCGTGCCGCGCACGTGCGGCATATAGTTGAACTCGGCCTTGAGATCGGGCAGCGGCGATCCGCCCGCGCCGGTCCCGGTGGGATCGCCGGTCTGGGCCATGAACCCTTCGATCACGCGGTGGAAAATGATCCCGTCGTAAAAGCCTTGCCGGGCCAGAGACTTGACCCGCTCGACATGGTTGGGTGCCCAGGTCGGCATCATCCGGATCAGCACCCGCCCGCCGTTCGACAGGTCAAGCACCAGGATGTTGTCGGGATCGTGGGTGGGATCGGGATCGACATAGGCGCTCATCGCCACGGGCGGCGGAGTGATCGGCTTCTTGTCCTTGGCCAGCGCGGGTGTGGCGGCAAGTCCCAGAAAAATGGCGGTAAGGGCAAGGAAACGACGGATCATGCTGGGCAATCTCGAAACTGAAAGGTCAGGTTGGGCAGCGGGATAGCCGCCGCTGGCTGAAGTGGCAATGAATGGGTTCTAATAGTCCCCCAGCTTCCCGGTCTTGGCAATTCGCGCCATCACGTCTTCGCGCACCGCCGGGCTGACGAACTTGGAGATATCGCCGCCGAACAGCGCGATCTCCTTGACCAGCTTGGAAGCGATCGGCTGCAACGAAACGTCGGCCATCAGGAACAGGGTTTCGATCCCGGCGTTGAGCTGCTGGTTCATCCCCGCCATCTGGAATTCGTATTCGAAATCGGCCACCGCGCGCAGCCCGCGCACGATCACATTCGCGCCCTGCTTTTCGGCAAATTTCATCAGCAGGGCGTTGAACCCCACCACCTCGACATTGCCGAGCCCCAGCGCTGCCGCCTCGCGCGTGACCATCGCGATGCGTTCATCGGGTGTGAACAACGGATCCTTCGACGGATTCGTGGTGACCCCGATAATCAGCCGGTCAACCAGCTTGGCCCCGCGCCGGATGATATCGGCATGACCCAGCGTGATCGGATCGAACGTTCCGGGATAGACGCCGATGCGTGTGGTCATTCAACGGTCCCTCTCGACGATGAATCGCGCCACCTCGCGCAACAGATCGGCTTCTGCCCCATGCGAGGCCAGATGTGCAATGGCCTGTTCTACCAGCATCCCCGCCTGCTCGCGCGCGCGTTCGGGTCCAAGCAGCGAAACGAAGGTCGCTTTGCCCGCAGCCGCATCCTTGCCCACGGCCTTTCCGGCGCGATCGGCATCGCCCTCATGGTCGATCAGATCGTCAGCGATCTGAAAGGCCAGGCCGATATCGTGGGCATAGCCGCGCAGGTGACGGCGCCCTTCGTGCGGAACATGGGCGAGGATCGCTCCCATCTCGACCGCCGCGCCCAGCAGGGCCCCTGTCTTGAGCTGCTGCAGCCGGGTGATCGCGGGCAGATCGAACATGGCATCGCCGGCAGCGATGTCCATCGCCTGTCCGCCGACCATCCCCGCGCCGCCCGCCGCCAGCGCGAGCGCGTGGGCGAGCTCGGCCCGCACGAAGGGATCGCCGCTGGTCGCCGGATCGGTCACGATCTCGAAAGCGAGTGCCTGCAGGGCATCGCCAACCAGCACCGCAATCGCCTCGCCAAAAGCCTTGTGCACGCTCGGCTTGCCATGGCGCATGGCATCGTCGTCCATGCTCGGCAGGTCATCGTGGACCAGCGAATAGGCATGGACTGCCTCGATCGCCAGCCCGGCGCGTAGCGCCTGCCCGCGATCGGCGCCGTAAAGCTGCGCGGTGGCGACCAGCAACAGCGGACGCAGCCGCTTGCCCCCGCCGATCGTGGCATGGCGCATCGCCTCGACCAACCGTGCGCGCGCGTCTTGCGGCACCGGCAGCAGGGCATCGAACCCGGCATCGACCTCGCGGGCGATTTGCGCCAGCGCCGGAGTGAGCAGGCTGCCCACGTTCAGCGCCCGGATTCGGGATCGAACGGCTGGGTTCCGGCGGCTTCGCCCCCTGCCCCGGTCACGATCTTTTCGATCCGGGCCGAGGCGGCGTCGAGCCGGGCCTGGCAATGCTTGCGAAGCGCCTCGCCCCGTTCGTAAAGCGTGATCGACTGATCGAGCGGCACCTCGCCGCTTTCAAGCTTGCGCACCACATCCTCAAGCGCACGCAGCGCGTCCTCGAAGCTCATCGCGGCAAGATCGGGTGAAGCGTTTTCCATGCGCGGGAGCATTGACCGCGCGCGGCACAAGGGTCAAGCTGCGACAAAAGGGGAGACCTCACTTGAAGTGGATTATTGCCTATGCCGTCGCCGCGGCTGCTTTCGGCCTGCTCGATTTCCTGTGGCTGCGCTGGGCTGCCCCAAGCCTCTACCGCCCGGCGCTGGGCGAGGTGCTGGCCCCGGCGTTTCGTCCGCTTCCTGCGATTGCCTTCTATCTGGTCTACATCGGCGGGATCGTCTGGTTTGCGGTGCGCCCGGCGCTGGCCCCGGCCGACCCGCTCGCGCTGCTTGGCGGAGTTCCGCTTGGGGTGCTGAGCGGGGCGCTGCTCGGCGCGCTGGCCTATGCGACCTACGATCTGACCAACCAGGCGACGCTCAAGGTCTGGAACAGCCAGATCACCGTGATCGACATAGCCTGGGGCGCGGCGGCAACCGCGCTGGCCAGCGGCCTGGCCAGCATCGCCGCACTGCGCTTCGGAGGAGCATAGGCCGTGTTCATCGGCCACTGGGCCCCGGCGCTCGCCGCCTCGGCAGCCAGCCGCAAGGCGCCGCCGCTGGTGCTGCTGTTCATCGGCGCACAGCTGGTCGACTGGGCGTTCTTCGCGCTGCTGCTTGTGGGGGTGGAGCATATGCGGGTCACCCCCGGGATCAGCGCGATGAACCCGATGGACCTCTATTCGATGCCCTATACCCACAGCCTGCTGGGCGCCGCGGCCTTTGCCGGGGCGGTCTGGCTGGGGCGTTCGCTGGTGCTGCGCGATGCGCTGGGCGGACTGATCGGCTGCGCGGTGGTGCTGAGCCACTGGTTTCTTGACCTGCTGGTCCATGTCCCCGACCTCACCCTCGCCGGATCGCCGCCCAAGCTGGGCCTGGGGCTATGGAACCACCCGGCGATCGAGATGCCGCTGGAACTGGGCATCACCTTTGGTGCGCTGTGGTGGTATGCGCGCATGCGCAGACCCGCGACTGGCCGGGTATTGGTACTCGTGGCGGTGCTGTTGCTGCTTCAGGCGATCAACTGGTTCGGGCCGGTGGAGCCCGAGGTAACAGCCGGAACCAGCTACCTCGCCTTCTTCGCCTATGGCCTGGCAACGCTGGCGGCGTGGTGGATGGGGAAAAGCGAGGCCAGCCAGCCCGGAATGGGCTAGCGGGAAACGGGGCGCGACGCTAAGGGCCGCGCATGGCCGAAATCACCCCCGATGTCGTCGCCCAGCACGGGCTGTCCGAGGAAGAATACGCCCATGTGCTCCACGCACTGGGGCGCGAGCCCAATCTGGTCGAGCTGGGCATCTTTTCGGTGATGTGGTCGGAGCATTGCAGCTACAAGTCGAGCCGCCTGCACCTCAAGAAATTGCCCACCGAGGCGCCGTGGGTGATCTGCGGCCCGGGCGAGAACGCGGGCGTGATCGACATCGGTGACGGGCAGGCGGCGATCTTCAAGATGGAGAGCCACAACCACCCCAGCTACATCGAACCCTATCAGGGCGCGGCAACCGGGGTGGGCGGGATTCTGCGCGACGTGTTCACCATGGGCGCGCGGCCCGTCGCCAACATGAACGCGCTGCGCTTTGGCCGCCCCGATCATCCCAAGATGAAGAGCCTGGTCAAGGGCGTGGTCGCCGGGATCGGCGGCTACGGCAACTGCGTGGGTGTACCCACCGTGGGCGGCGAGACCAACTTCCATCCCGCCTATGACGGCAACATCCTGGTCAACGCGATGACCGTGGGCGTGGCCGATACCGACAAGATCTTCTATTGCGCCGCCACCGGTCTGGGCAATCCGATCGTCTATGTCGGCTCCAAGACCGGACGCGACGGAATCCATGGCGCGACCATGGCGAGCGCCGATTTCGGTGAGGATTCGGAAGAAAAGCGCCCGACCGTGCAGGTCGGCGATCCCTTTACCGAAAAGCTGCTGATCGAAGCCTGCCTCGAACTGATGGCGACCGACGCGATCGTGGCGATCCAGGACATGGGCGCGGCGGGGCTGACCAGTTCGTCGGTCGAAATGGCCAGCAAGGGCGGCGCGGGCATCCGCCTCAACATGGACGCGGTGCCCTGCCGTGAAGAGGGCATGACCCCCTATGAAATGATGCTGAGCGAAAGCCAGGAGCGCATGCTCATGGTGCTCAAGCCCGGCAAGGAGGCCATGGCCGAGGCGATATTCCGCAAGTGGGAGCTGGATTTCGCGGTGATCGGCGAAGTGACCGACACCGGGCACATGGTGCTGGAATGGGGCGGCGAAGTGGTCTGCGACATTCCGCTGGGCCCGCTGGCCGATGAAGCGCCGCTCTACGACCGCCCCCACCTCAGCCTTGAGGAATACAAGGCCTGGGCCAAGGTCAAGCCGCTCGGCGATGTGCCCGAAAGCGCCGACATCGCCGCCGATCTGCTGAAGCTGATGGCTTGCCCCGATCTCGCCAGCCGGCGGTGGATCTGGGAGCAGTATGACAGCCAGGTTGGCGCAGACACACTCCAGAAGAGCGGCGGCGACGCGGCGGTGGTGCGGATCCACGGCACCCGCAAGGCGCTGGCGATGAGCACCGACTGCACCCCGCGCTATTGCTATGCCGACCCCTACGAGGGCGGCAAGCAGGCGGTGGCGGAAACCTGGCGCAATATCTCGGCCGTCGGCGCGAAGCCTTTGGCGATCACCAACTGCCTCAACTTCGCCAACCCGCAGCGGCCCGAAATCATGGCCCAGATCGTCGAGGCTTTGCGCGGGATGGGCGATGCTTGCCGGGCGCTGGATTACCCGATCGTGAGCGGGAACGTGTCGCTCTACAACGAAAGCAAGGCCACCGGCGGCGGCTCCGCCATCCTCCCCACCCCCGCAATCGGCGGCGTCGGATTGATGGACGACCATGCGGCCATGGCAACGATCGCCTTCAAGGCTGCGGGCGAGGAGATCGTGGTCATCGGCTACAACTACGATCAGCTTGGCCAGTCGCTCTACCTGCGCGAGATTCACGGGCGCGAAGACGGCGACGCACCGGTGGTCGATCTGGAGCTTGAGCGCAGGCTCGGTGAAGCCGTGCGGGATCTGATCGCAAACGGCGCGGTCAGCGCGGTCCACGATGTCAGCGATGGCGGCCTGCTTGTGGCCATTGCCGAGATGGCACTGGCCGGGAATGTCGGTGCCGAGTTGGATGGCATGAACGCGGGCCTCGCCTTCGGCGAAGCGCAATCGCGCTATGTGGTGACGCTGCCCGATGCCGATGCGCTCGATGGGTTGGGCCTGCCGGTGATGCGGATCGGCAAGACCGGTGGAAGCGTGCTGGAAGTGAACGGCAAGCCGATCCCCCTCGCTGCCCTGCGCGAAGCCAGCGAGAGCTTCTTCCGCGACTGGATGGAAGGCTGACAACCCATTCCCAACCGTTACCCTGAACTTGTTTCAGGGTGACGGTAGCAAGGGCGTAGGCTAGGTGGCCCACATGACCACTGGCTATTCCGGCACCCCGCTCGCCAAAAAGCTTTCGCTGCGTGACGGGATGCGAGTGTGGTTCGATGCCATGCCCGAAAACGTGGCCGATGAGATCGACGAATATGCCCTGGAGCTGACCTTCGTGGCCAATCCCGCGCAGGGGATCGACGCCGCGCATATCTTTGTGACCGAACGATCGAATCTCGAAGCCCATCTTGCCACCCTGCGCCACCAGATCGCACCTGATGGCCAGATCTGGGTCTCGTGGCCCAAGAAGGCGGCAAAAGTGCCAACCGACATCACCGAGGACACCATCCGCGAGGTCTGTCTGCCGCTCGGCCTGGTCGATACCAAGGTCTGCGCGGTGGACGATATCTGGTCCGGGCTGAAACTGGTGATCCGCAAGGAGCTGCGATGAGCGACTATCCCCAGCTGCCCTATCCCGCCCTGCCGGTGCTCACCGATGCAGAACGGCTTGCGCGGGCAAGGGCGAGCTATGAGCGCTTGCGTACCCGGCGCACCTGCCGCTTCTTCACCGATGCGCCGGTACCGCGAGACGTGATCGAGCAGGCGATCCTTGCGGCGGGAACGGCGCCATCGGGGGCCAATCATCAGCCTTGGCATTTCGCGGTCATCTCCTCGCCCGAAGCCAAACGCGAGGTGCGCCGGCTGGCGGAGGATGAGGAGCGCGAATTCTATGCCGGCAAGGCCAGCGATGAATGGCTCGAGGCTCTGGCTCCGCTCGGCACCGACGATGTCAAACCCTATCTGGAAACCGCGCCCTGGCTCATCGCGGTGTTCGGCCAGCGCCGCGGCGGCCCCAATCCTGGCGACAACCGGCAGAACTATTACGTCACCGAAAGCGTCGGGATAGCGGTGGGGTTGTTGCTCGCAACCTTGCACGAAGCGGGGCTTGCCACGCTGACCCACACGCCCGCGCCGATGAAGTTCCTCAACGCGATCTGCCAGCGCCCCGGCGATGAGAAGCCGATGATGCTGGTAGTGGTCGGCCACCCGGCGCCAGACGCCACGGTTCCGGCCCACGCCGTGCAGCGCAAGCCGATCGCGGCGATCTCCAGCTGGATCTAGCCGGTCAGGCCGCAGCCTGGGCCGGTGCCATCAGATCGTATGGATCGATTCCGGCCGCGCGCCACATCGCGTGGGCCTGGTTGTAATAGGTCGGCGCCTTGATGTTCAGACGGCGGCGTACTTCCTCGATCGGCAGCGGCAGCAGCTCGGTGATCGCCATTTCGACCAGCCGCGGGCAGGCCTTGCCCATCTTCTGGCCCTCGCGCACCGCGCGGAACACCGGAACCTTCACCGTCGCGCGCTTGGCGATTTCGATCGCGCCGGCATAGCCCAGGAACAGGTGCGCGGGCGACGGTTGCTGGCTGTAGGTGAAGGCCAGAACGCACTGTTCGCCCAGCGCATCGCGGCCGAACCCGGAAAGGATGTGCATCAGATCGTGGGTGTCGCGCATGCGGTTGAAGTACCAGGTAACCTGATCGTCCCAGTACATCTCGGGCGGACGGTTCTTGTCGAGCTCGTCAACCAGGCCGTGCGCCGACAGCCCCTCGCGCTCCATGAAATCGCAATAGACCTGGGCAAGGCTGCCAGCGGGCATCTTGCGCAGTTCCTCATGGTTGTCGAGGATCGGCACAAGCGAGGGTTCCTTGCGGCGGATTTCCTGCGCGCGATCGGTCTTGAGGAAGCTCAGCGCCGCGTCGTAGATCCCGCGCCAGGGCAAGGCCTCGAAAATCGGGGTAACCTTGGAGGTATCTTCCTTGTTCTTCACCAGCTCGCGGAAATTGCGCCAGGCCTTGGGCAGGTCATAGCGCATCTCCGGGCGGCCCGGCAGCATCATCGGCAGATCCGGCGCGGCAAAATCGACATGGGCCTGGCGCTGCGAGGGCAGGATTTCGGGCG
>JAKOWQ010000097.1 GCA_029781465.1 Pseudomonadota bacterium | reverse complement strand
GTGCGGGGTCAAGACCGAGATTCTCGGCTTCACCACCCGCGCCTGGAAGGGCGGGCAAAGCCGCGAGGCCTGGCTGGCGGGGGGCAAGCCGGCCAATCCCGGGCGCCTCAACGATCTGCGCCACATCGTCTACAAGAAGGCCGACGAGCCCTATCGCCATGCCCGCAAGCATCTGGGACTGATGATGCGCGAGGGGCTGCTCAAGGAAAACATCGACGGCGAGGCGCTGCTCTGGGCCCATGCCCGGATTCTCGCGCGGCCGGAAGACCGCCGCATCCTGATGGTCATTTCCGACGGCGCGCCGGTCGATGACAGCACGCTTTCGGTCAACAACGCGGGCTATCTCGAACAGCACCTCAGGAAAGTGATCGACTGGATCGAACGGCAATCGCCAGTGCAGCTGGTGGCGATCGGGATCGGCCACGATGTCACCCGTTACTACCGCCGTGCCGTTACGATCATGGACGTCGAACAGCTGGGTGGAACCATGATCGAGCAGCTCGCCGGACTGTTCGAGGACGAATAGGGCTGTTCCGCAGGAAGGATTTGCATGAACGTTTCCGAAGCCATCGCCTCGCGCCGTTCGATCCGTGCCTTCCTTGACAAGCCGGTGGACCAGGCCGTGCTGCGCCGCGTGCTGGACAAGGCACAGGCCGCGCCGTCGGGCGGAAACACCAAGCCCTGGAACGCGGTGGTGATCGCCGGCGATCCGCTGGCGCGGCTGATCGCCCGGGTCGAAGCGGTGATCCCCGACGGGCTGGCTGCCTATTCCGCCGAATATCCGATCTATCCCTCCGAGCTTGAGGGGCGCTATGCCGAGCAGCGCTTTGGCGTGGGTGAGGCGATGTATGCCGCATTGGAAATCCCCCGCGAGGACAAGGCGGCGCGGATGGGCATGTTTCGCCAGAACTTTCGCGCTTTCGGCGCGCCGGTGCTGATGCTGGTCCACACCCCGCGCTATATGGGGCTGCCGCAGTGGAGCGACATCGGGATGTGGTTGCAGAGCGTGCTGCTGCTGCTGCGAGAGGAAGGGCTCGATTCCTGCGCGCAGGAAGCCTGGGCGGTCTATCAGAAGCAGGTGCGCGAGGTGGTGGATATCCCCGAGGACCACATCTTCTTCTGCGGCGTCGCGATCGGATGGCGCGATGCGGAGGCGGCGGTGAACCGCTTCCCCGTGCCGCGCGTGCCGGTTGACCAGGCGGTACGCTGGGAAGGGTTCTGAACTTGACCATTGCGCCAGCCTGCGTAAGGCCCGCGCGATGAGCCAGACGCCCCTCAAGCTGTTCAACAGCCTGACCCGCCAACTGGAAGAGTTCCAGCCGATCCACCCCGGCGAGGCACGGGTCTATTCCTGCGGACCGACGGTCTACAATTACCCGCACATCGGCAACATGCGCGCCTATGTCTTTGCCGACGTGCTGGGCCGCACGCTGAGCTTCAAGGGCTACAAGCTTACCCACGTCATCAACATCACCGATGTTGGCCATCTGACCGACGATGCCGATGCCGGTGAGGACAAGATGGAAAAAATGGCGGCGGCACGGGCGCAGTCGATCTGGGACATCGCCCGGCATTACACCGAGGCCTACTGGGCCGATGTCAAGGCGCTCAACATCCGCCAGCCGGCCAAGTGGACAATCGCCACCGATTACATCGACGAGATGATCCGCTTTGCGGCGGATATCGCCGCCAAGCATTGCTACGAGCTCGACAGTGGGCTCTATTTCGACGTCTCGACCGTGGCCGATTATGGCCGCCTCGCCCGTGCGCAGACCGAGGAAGGCGAGGGGCGGATCGAGGCAGTCGAAGGCAAACGCAACGCCGCCGACTTCGCAATCTGGCGCAAGACCCCGCCGGGCGAGACGCGGCAGATGGAATGGGACAGCCCCTGGGGCCGCGGCGCGCCGGGCTGGCACCTTGAATGCTCGGTGATGAGCGGTGCGGTGCTGGGCTTCCCCTTCGACATCCACACCGGCGGGATCGACCACCGCGAGATCCATCACCCCAACGAGATCGCGCAGAACCAGGCCCACTGCTGCACCAACGGACTGGACGTGGCGGCCAATTCGGGCGCCAATATCTGGATGCACAACAATTTTCTGGTCGAACGCTCGGGCAAGATGAGCAAGAGCGCGGGCGAATTCCTGCGCCTGCAACTGCTGATCGACAAGGGCTATCACCCGCTGGCCTACCGCCTGATGTGCCTCCAGGCGCATTACCGCAGCGAGCTGGAGTTCAGCTTTGCCTATCTTGCTGGCACATTGGCCCGGCTCAAGCGCTTGGTCATTCAAGTGGAAAGACTGAAAGGTCGTCATGCTGAACTTGTTTCAGCATCCATGTCCCAGCATCAGCCGCGGGAGCGCGAGGAGGGATGGACCCTGAAACAAGTTCAGGGTGACGTGGAGCCAAAGCATCTTGGATTGATCGAGGCATTCGATGAGCAGATCTCACAAGACCTAAATACGTCAAACGCTTTGGTTCTTCTGGATGAAGCGCTCTCGAATAAGAAGGTGCCGATCGAAGAACAGGTCGCGATCGTAGCGGCGATGGATGCGGTGCTTGGCCTCAATCTGTTTGACCTCGCCCGCGCCGATCTGCGCATCCGCCCAAAGGCCGCCACCATCACCGAGGCGGAGATCGAAGCCAAACTCGCCGCGCGCAAGGAAGCCCGCGCCGCCAAGGATTTCGCAACCTCCGACGCTCTGCGCGACGAGCTCGCCGCGCGGGGCGTAGAGGTGATGGACGGCGATCCGCTCGGCTGGGACTGGAAGTTGGGGGAATGAAGCTCTGGCGCCTTACCCGCGCGCCGTTCGTGGCGCTCGACGGGAAAGGCGCCGAACTGCACGGTGCGCGCTATGCCCCTGCGGGAGTTCCGGTGGCCAGCCTGGCGAGCGAGGCGGGGCTCGCGGTGCTGGTGGCGCTGCGCTATCAGCCGCGCGACCTTCAGGGCATTCCGGATGACTTCGTGCTGGGCTGGACCGAGATCGATGCGGCTCCGCTGCGCATTCCCGATCCCGACGAGGAAACGATCCGCGCCCATGTCGGGCATTGGCTGGCCGATGGCACCGCGCTGCTTGCCGCGATCCGCTCAAAGGTACTGCCCGAGGCCGATGTGATCTACCTCAACCCGCGTCATCGCGATGCCGCCTTGGTGCCGCCGCTCACTACCCGGCCATTCAGCTTTGCCGAATGCCTGCACCGCCCGCCGATGCTCGATCGGTACGGCGGCGGATCAACAATCGTCTAGCAGCAGCAGTTCCAGTTCCACCGTCAGGCGCGGTTCGGGCAGGGTTGCATGTTCGACCGATACCACCGCGGCATCGGCCACCAGCTGGCGGGGCAGGGTGAATTCGTGTTCGGGCAGAGCCTCGATCAGGGCTTCACCCGTTGCCACGGCATCGGTGCCGGTAAAGGCCAGCACCACGCTGTGCTTCGATCCGCTGAAGGTAACGCTGGCCCAGGCCCGCTCGGAATGGCGCACGAGTTCGGCCTTGCCCTCGCCAAGCTCGAGCAGCGCCGAAAGCAGGTGCAGCCACGGGCCGCGAGCCTGGCACGCCAGGCCGAGGGCCTTGGTTTCGAAACATGTCTGATGTTCACGGGCGGTGACGGGATCAAATTGCACGGGCTTCCTCCCGATAAATGTTCATGAAATGTTCCACGCGTTTCGCAGTTTCGGGGCGGGGAGTGCGACCGTTGCGCAGATCTTGCACAAAACGCGGATCGTGCGTCGCCAGGCGCCCGAACTTGGTCCAGGGCATTCCGGTTTCGCGCAGGAATCTTTCGATCCGCATGATCAGCATTGGGTCCCTCCTGTTGCCCCACCGTGCGAATCGCCGTGGGAATAATCCTGTTGTTGAGGGCGAAATCCTACTTGTCTAGGAAAAATACATCGTGTAGGACGAATTCATGGCAAACACCGATCCGCGCGCGCGTCTGCTGCAACTGGCCAGCGATCAGGGCGCCAGCCTGTCCGGCTTGTCCGAGATGATCGGGCGCAATTCCACCTATTTGCAGCAGTTCATCCGCAAGGGCAGTCCGCGCAAGCTGGAAGAGACCGACCGGCGCACGTTGGCGCGGTTCTTCGGGGTGGAGGAAGCGGAGCTGGGCGCGCCGGAGGATTTTTCCCCCGAGACGGCCCGGGCGCGCCCCCCACGCGGCGAATGGGTCGATGTGCCGCGCCTCCCGCTGGGGGCTTCGGCCGGAGCGGGGGCGCTGGCCTTTGACGAGGCTCCGATCGGGGCCTTCCGCTTTTCGTCGCATTGGCTGCGCCAGCAGGGGCTCGATCCCGCGCAGCTTTCCGCGATCCGGGTCGAAGGCGATTCGATGGAAGGAACGCTGCGCGATGGCGACGAGATTCTGGTCGATCGCAGCCCGCGTCCGCTGCGCGATGGCATCCACGTGGTGCGCGCCGGGGATGCCCTGCTGGTCAAGCGGCTTGACCTTTCGCGCCCCGGCACGATCACGCTGGTCAGCGACAATCCGGCCTATCGTCCGCTCGAACTGCCGCCGGAAGATGTGCAGGTGATCGGTCGGGTAGTGTGGAAGAGCGGACGGTTGTGAGATGCGCATAGCGCTTTACGAGCCCGAAATCGCCGGCAACGTCGGCGCCGTGCTGCGGCTGGGCGCCTGTCTGGGTGTGGCGGTGGACCTGATCGAGCCGATGGGCTTCCAATGGGACGATCGCCGTGTGCGCCGGGCGGCGATGGACTATATCGACCATGTCGCGATCGCGCGGCATGGCTCGTTCGCTGCCTTCAGGGGCGCGCTGGGAAACCGGCGGCTGGTGCTGTTGAGCACCAAGGCCAGCCGTTCGGTCTATGACTTCGCGTTTCGGCCCGATGACGTGCTGCTGCTGGGCAAGGAAAGCGCGGGGGTTCCTCCGCTGGTTGCGGATTTCTGCGACGAACGGGTGCGACTGCCGATCCGGGCGGAGGTGCGGTCGATGAACCTGGCGATGGCGGCGGGGCTGGCACTGGGCGAGGCGTTGCGGCAGGTTGGCGGATTGCCGGGATGATCCCGGGGGAATTCGCGTCTTGCCCTTCGCCGCAACCCTCGCCACATCGCGGATATGACCGAGACAATCGAACCGCCCGTCCGCGTCGGGATCATTCCCGTCACCCCGCTTGAGCAGAACTGCTCGCTGATCTGGTGCACCCGGACGATGAAGGCGGCGTTGGTCGATCCGGGCGGCGATCTCGACAAGCTCAAGGCGGCGGTGGCCAAGGTTGGGGTTACGGTGGAAAAGCTGCTCGTTACGCACGGGCATCTCGATCACTGCGGG
Organism: Pseudomonadota bacterium; assembly: GCA_029781465.1. GTDB lineage: Bacteria > Pseudomonadota > Alphaproteobacteria > Sphingomonadales > Sphingomonadaceae > Novosphingobium. Next base: position 2,987 of record JAKOWQ010000097.1, on the reverse strand, counting down.
CAGACCGGGATTCTCGCGAAGGAACTGGGTGTGCCGATCGAGGGGCCGCACGAGGACGACCGCTTCTGGATCGCCCAGCTGGATGATGATGGCAAGCGCTGGGGCATGCACGCCGAAACCTTCGAGCCAGACCGCTGGCTCAAGGATGGCGATACCGTCACCGTGGGCGAGGCGGAGCTTGAGGTGATCCATTGCCCCGGCCACACGCCGGGCCACGTGGTGTTCTATATCCGCGAGGGGCACCTGGCGATCGTCGGCGACGTGCTGTTCGCCGGATCGATCGGGCGGACCGATTTTCCAAGGGGCAATCATCAACAGCTGATCGATTCGATCACGCACAAGCTGTGGCCGCTGGGCAACGACACCACCTTCATTCCCGGCCACGGGCCAACCAGCACCTTTGGTCGGGAACGTCAGGTCAACGGTTTTGTCAGCGATTACGCGCTGAACGCGGGATAGCCTCGCTCAGAGATTACCGGTCGCGGCCATGACCCCGGCTGCCGCCAGTCCCAGCTGGGTCAGCATGGTCACCATCACGCCCAGCCCGCGGCCTTTCTCAAGGCTGCCGCCATCCATGCCCAGGCCATGGGCAACCCGGCTGGCCATATAGACCGCGCCAACCCAGGGCAGCCAGGTTCCGCCCTTTCCGGCCAGTTCCAGCAAGGCGATCAGCATCAGCACCCAAGGGGTGTTCTCGGCGAAGTTGAGCTGGGCGCGCATCCGCCGCTCGAGCATCTCGTTGCCGCCATGGCCCACGCTGACCTTTTCCTTGGCCCGGACCTGGCCGCAGCGCAGCGCCAGCCAGAAGTTGATAATCGCGGCCGCGGCCGCCATGCACAGGGTGGTGGGCAACAGGATCGTCATCGGTTTCTCCCCCGAAGAAAAAGCATCGTGCAATGGACCGGCTCAGACTGCTTGCAACCCGCGTCAAATTCGTTATAGGCGCGCCTTCGCTGCCGCCGGCCCCGGTGCCTTATGCGCGGCCTTGTTAGACGAACTCAGAATTTTCAGGAACAGGTGCCGCAATGGCTGTCCCCAAGAGAAAAACCAGCCCCTCACGCCGGGGCATGCGCCGCAGCCACGATGCGCTGAAGGTCGAAGCGTTCCACGAATGCTCCAACTGCGGTGAGCTGAAGCGCCCGCACAACCTGTGCCCGGCCTGCGGCCACTACAACGGGCGCGAGATCATCGCGGTCGGGCTCTAAGCCCGCACTCCGGTCAGGTAAGCGCAAATGAGCCTGCCGCGTATCGCCATTGATGCGATGGGCGGCGATGAAGGCGTGCGCGTAATGATCGAAGGCGCGGCGCTGGCAAGGCGCCGCCACGATCGCTTCAAGTTCCTGCTGGTCGGCGACGAAGAGCGGATCAAGGCCGCGCTCGAGGCGCATCCCAACCTGCGCGCCGCGTCCGAAATCCTCCACGCTGCGGATGTCGTCTCGGGTGAGGAAAAGCCCACCCAGGCATTGCGCCGGGCCAAGACCACTTCGATGGGGCTGGCGATCAACGCGGTGAAGCAGGGCGATGCCGGTGCCGCCGTCTCGGCCGGCAACACCGGCGCGCTGATGGCGATGGCCAAGCTGGCCTTGCGCACCATGCCGGGGATCGACCGTCCGGCGCTGTCGGCGTTGCTGCCCACGCTGGGCGAAAACGATCTCGTCATGCTCGACCTGGGCGCCAACACCGAATGCGATGCGCGCAACCTGGTGCAGTTCGCGGTGATGGGGGCAGCCTATTCGCGGATCGTGACAGGGCGCGACATGCCGCGCGTGCGGCTGCTCAATATCGGCAGCGAAGAGACCAAGGGCACCGAGGACCTGCAGAGCGCTGCCGCCAAGCTTCGCGCCACGGCCGCGGATCTGTCGATTTCGTTCGATGGCTTCATCGAAGCGGACAAGCTGGGGCGCGGCGATGTCGATGTGGTGGTGAGCGACGGTTTTTCGGGCAACATCGCGCTCAAGGCGGTCGAAGGCACCGCGCGCTTCGTGGCCGATCTGCTGCGCCGTGCCTTCGCCTCGTCGTTGCGCTCGAAGTTCGGTTTCCTGGTTTCGCGCCCGGCGACCGAATTGCTCAAACACCACCTTGATCCCAACAACCACAACGGTGCGGTCTTCCTTGGCCTCAACGGGGTGGTGGTGAAAAGCCACGGCTCGGCCTCGGCTCTGGGCGTCGCCAATGCGGTGGCGGTAACCGCGCGGCTGCTGGAGGAAAACCTGATCGAACGAATCGCGGCCGATCTGGCCCAGCTTGGCAGCAACGGGTTCGGCCTTGCCCCCAAGGCCGCCGAATGAGCGTGCGGCGTTCGGTTCTGATCGGGACAGGTTCGGCCCTGCCCAAGCGCGTGGTGACCAACCATGAGCTGGCGCAAATGGTCGATACCAGCGACGAGTGGATTGTCGAGCGCAGCGGAATCCGCGCACGCCATGTCGCGGGAGAGGGGGAAACCACTTCCACCCTGGCGATCGACGCGGCGAAGCGGGCCTGCGAAGCGGCGGGCGTGGAAAGCTCGTCGATCGACCTGATCGTTCTCGCCACTGCCACTCCCGACCAGACCTTTCCGGCCAGCGCGACGATCGTGCAGGATGCATTGGGCGCCAACGGCGGGATCGCCTTTGATGTGGCCGCCGTCTGCTCGGGCTTTCTCTATGGCCTGGGAGTAGCGGATTCGATGCTGCGCGCAGGCATGGCCAGCCGCGCGCTGGTAATCGGAGCGGAAACTTTCAGCCGGATCCTCGATTGGGAAGACCGCGCGACCTGCGTGCTGTTCGGTGACGGCGCCGGAGCCATCGTATTGGAAGCGCGCGAGGTGGGCGAGGATGGCCCGGGAGTGCTTTCGACCAAGCTTCACGCCGATGGCGCGCATAACGAGCTGCTCTATGTCGATGGCGGGCCTTCGAGCACCGGCACGGTCGGCCATGTGCGGATGAAGGGGCGCGAAGTGTTCCGCCACGCCGTGGTCAATCTGGCCGAGGTGCTCGGCGAAGTGCTTG
>JAKOWQ010000065.1 GCA_029781465.1 Pseudomonadota bacterium | reverse complement strand
GCATTGAAGTGTGGGGAAGAGCGATTCCTTCCCCACACCTTCCCCACAGTCGCTGCTGGGTGCAGGCAGACGGCAGCGGACAAGGGTAGCCCTTGTCAGGGACAATACCCTTGGTTTCATAGGCTTTCTAGGGATTTTCGGGAGCCGCATGAGAAAGGGCGGTGGTGGACAGGGCTAGATTCGAACTAGCGTACGCTTGCGCGGGCAGATTTACAGTCTGCTGCCTTTAACCACTCGGCCACCTGTCCACACCAGCTTGCCGGCATGCGGGTTGCCCCGAATTTGTTGCCCCCAAAGGGGCTTCCGGCCGAGGAAGCGCGCTCTTGGCGAAGCGCGGGGCTGCTGTCAATGGGCGAGTGGCTTGTTGTTTGCCGATTGGCCCTATAGGAGAGCGCGCCATGAGCGACATCGTTCCCGTTATCTCCGCGACCGGGCTGTTCACCCCGTCCGAATCCGTCTCCAATGCCGAACTGGTTGAGAGCTTCAACACCTATGTCGAGCGGTTCAACGCGGCCAATGCCGCGGAAATAGCCGCCGGCAACGTGGAGGCACTGCAGCCGAGCTCGGTCGAATTCATCGAGAAGGCAAGCGGAATCAAATCCCGCTTTGTCATGGCCAAGGCGCCGCTGCTCGATCCCGGGATCATGGCCCCGCGCTGGCCAGAGCGTGCCGACGAGGAGCTTTCGGTGCTGGCCGAGATGGGGGTCAAGGCAGCACGGCAGGCACTCGACAGTGCCGGGCGCGATCCCAGGGATGTCGACGCGGTGCTCTGCGCGGCCTCCAACATGCAGCGTGCCTATCCGGCGATGGCGATCGAGATTCAGGCCGCGCTGGGGATCCACGGTTTCGGCTTCGACATGAACGTCGCCTGCTCGTCGGCGACCTTCGGGATCCAGACCGCGGCCGACTATATCCGGGCCGGGCATGCCCGCTCGGTGCTGGTGGTCAGCCCCGAGATCTGCACCGGCCACAACAACATGCGCAACCGCGACAGCCACTTCATCTTCGGCGATGTTGCGACCGCGGTGCTGGTCGAGGCGAAGAACATCGCCCCCCGTCCGCATTGGGAGATCGTCGGGACCCGGCTCAAGACCGTGTTCTCCAACAACATCCGCAACAATTTCGGCTTCCTCAACTGCGCCACGCCCGAAACCATCGGCACTCCCGACAAGCTGTTCGTCCAGGAAGGGCGCAAGGTGTTCAAGGAAGTGGTGCCGATGGTCGCGGCGATGATCGTCGAGGAGGCGGAGCGGCTGGGGATCGATCCGGCCGGGCTGCGGCGGCTGTGGCTGCACCAGGCCAATGCCGGGATGAACCGGCTGATCGCGCAGCGCGTGCTGGGGCACGAGGCGAACGAGGACGAAAGCCCGACCGTGCTCGATACCTACGGCAATACCTCGAGCGCGGGTTCGATCATTGCCTTCAACCTTCACAATGCCGATCTGGCCCCGGGCGATTCCGGGGTGATCTGTTCGTTCGGCGCAGGCTATTCGGCCGGCGTGGTCTTCGTGCGCAAGGTGGCTTGAGACATGGCTGGCGAAATCCTCGACAACCGCGGGCGCGGCGAAGCGGCCTGGCACTGGCCGCGCATTCACCC
>JAKOWQ010000061.1 GCA_029781465.1 Pseudomonadota bacterium | reverse complement strand
TCAGTTGCTGCTCGGCCTCGGGATAGAACTTGGCATCCCACAGGCGGAAGCCGTAGTTGTATTCATCCTCGCCCGGATCGCTGCTCTGCGGCTTTTCGATCTTCTGTACGGCAGCCAGGCGCGCGGCGGTTGGGCCGCTTGCGGCGGGTTTGGCTGCCACAGGCGCTGGCGTTGGCGTAGATTTCTGCACAATGGCGGCAGGATTTGATACGGCGGGCTGCGTTGCGGGCGGAGTGGCGGTGACGCTGGTTTGAGCCGGATCGACCGTGGCTGCGGAGGGCGCCGCGCTCGCGGCGGTCTCAAGCGAGGCGATCCGCGCCTCGAGCTTGGCGATCCGGTTGCTGGTTTCCTCCTGCTGGGCGGTCAGCCTCTGGACTTGCCCTTCGAGCGAATCCATCCGCGCCAGAACGTCGGTCAGCGCACTCGTTGCCGGGGTGCCTGATTGCGTCGTCGGATTGGCGGCGGGCTGAACCTGCGGCGGGAAATACTTGCCGTCTCCGCCCGGGAAAACCTCGCGCTGAAGCGCGGATACCTCTGCCTCAAGCTTGCGCAGGCGAGCGTCGACAACCTTGTCGACCACGGTCTGCGCCGCTGCGGGAGCGGAAGTCGCAATGGCCAGCGTGAGCAGGATCGGCCGCGCGGCCCGGGAAAGTCTGTTCATACCTGAAGTTCCGTTGATTCCTTGCGCCTCTTGTCGCCTTGTCCGGTCGAACCGGAGGTGAACCGGGCGCGCAATTCCTAGCCCTTGCGTGGCATCCCTGTCGAGCGGCGCGCCTGGCTTATTCCCAGCTCAGGTGGCTGCCGGAGATGGCAGCGGGACTGGCTCCTGGGCACCTGGCGCGGGTTCTTCAGCCGACCTCGCCACCACAGGCTGGCGACGCTCGGAACGCGGCTGGGGGCGCTGCGGCGGCGCGGCGGCGATTGGCGTTGCAGTGGGCGTGCTGCCCGGAGCCGGCCGAGCCAGCAGCGCTGCTGCGCTGACCGGAACGTCGCGCATCGTCATCTGCACCTCGGACAGGTGTGGCACGGCCTTGCCGCCAACAGTGATTGCCAGCGCATCGGGGCGGGCAGTGGTGAGCAACACGCCTTCGCTGCCCTCGGGCAAAGTGTAAGATTCGCCCTGAACCAGTTCCTTCTGCATCAGCTGAGTGCCGGTGGCATCGGTGAACTTGACCCAGACCCGATCGCGCTCGGCCGTGAAGGTTACCGGTCCGGATGCCGGCGCAGCGACAGGAGCAGCCTGCGTCGGAGCATTGACAGGTGCCGGTGTTTCCTGCGGCAGGATCGATGGCAGGGTTCCGCCCGGCGAAAAGTAGCCGCCCCACCAGGCAAATCCGGCCACGATCACGACAAGCGCCGCCAAGGCCGAAAGCCAGGCCAGGCGCGAAGAGGGAACCCGCGCCGGATCGCCCGGTTCAAACTGGTTCGCAACGTGATGATGGCGTTCGGGCTCGCTCGCGGCCAGTTCTTCGCGCACCGCATCGAGAATCGCTTTCTCGTCGAGCCCCAACGCCCTGGCATAGGTTCGCGAGAATCCGACCGCATAGGTCCGCCCCGGCAGCGCGGCGAAATCCCCGGCCTCGATCGCGGCCAATTGCCGTTCGGGAATTCGCGTCCGCGCGGAAATGGCCGCGCGGCTCAACCCAGCGGCCTCACGCGCGCGCGCAAGGCGCGCACCGACACTTTCGAGAGGAAGTTCGGCTTCCTCGACCTGGTCCTCAGTCATTGCGACCCCAAAATCCTGCTCTGACGGCGAGAATGCGGGCGAAACATCCCCTTTTTGCCCGCTGAGTCAACGGGATTCGCAGGAAATCCGCCGCATTGGACGGCAGGATGCCTTCTTGGCGTGACAGAACGAAGACGGCCTAGGCCGTAAACCCATGACCGGTGCCCTCGAGGCGCCGGAATGGCGAACAGATCGGGCGAAGCCGCCCGCCGGGAAGGCTGGTTGCCTTTCCAAGGGCGGGGTTGGCCGAGACGGAAGCCATTCCGGCGTCCCGCAGGGCTTTGCTCAAAATGGCCCAGTGCAGCGTCGGGAAGTCTGGAAATATCGACATATTCCTGCGCCTTCCCTCCTCGCATTGAGCCATTTTGACTCAAACTCGAGGGTGCCGGTCATGGGTTTACGGCCTAGTCACATTCGATGCCGCGCTCCTGCGCCCACTGGGTCAATGCTTCGCGCAGACTGGGCGGCGGCGCGGAAAGCCAGCCCGCCATCGCCTCGCGAATTTCAGGCAGGTCAACCTTGCGGACCAGTTCCTTGATTGGTCCGACCGAGGCCGGGGTGATCGAAAGACGCTCGATCCCGATCCCCATCAGCGCTAGCGCCTCGAGCCGGCGTCCACCCATCTCGCCGCACACGGTAACGTCCACCTGGTGCCCCGCGAGCGACAACTGCACCCGCCGCAGGAACCGCAGGATCGCCGGGCTCAGCCAATCATAACGTTCGGCCAGCTTGGGATTGGCACGATCGGCCGCGAACAGGAACTGGGTGAGATCGTTGGTGCCAATCGAGAGAAACGAGAGCTTTGGCGCAATCAGATCCAGCTGCTCGGCCAGCGCCGGAACCTCCAGCATCGCGCCATAGCGGATCGCATCGGGCAGCAGCTTTTTCTGCTGCTTGAGGAAACGCAGCTGGCCCTCGAAGACAGCGCAGGCGGCATCGAATTCCCACGGCTCGGAGACCATCGGGAACATGACGTGAAGCGTCCGCCCCGCCGCCGCCTCGATCAGCGCACGCGCCTGGACCTTGAGCAGCCCGTCGCGTTCGAGCGCGACGCGCAGCGCGCGCCAGCCCATCGCGGGGTTTTCCTCGTCCTCGCCATCGTTATGGCGCAGATAGGGCAGCACCTTGTCACCG
>JAKOWQ010000033.1 GCA_029781465.1 Pseudomonadota bacterium | reverse complement strand
TTTCGCGGCAAGCCGCAAACGGTCTTCTGAAGGAACTCGAAGCGGCCGGGGTGATCGCACGGGGATTCCGCTCGATCGAATGCCGGCTTGATCGCCTCCCATTCAATCGGGACAGGATTTAGATCAGGTGCTCGATCCCATAGAACCGCGCTGCGTTGCCGGCATAGAGCGCGCGCTTTTCGTCGGCGGAGGCGCCCAGGGTCAGGTGCTTGAAGGCGTTCCACAGCACGGCATAGCTCGCCCCCCATTTGTCGACCGGGTAGTTGCTTTCGAACATCGCCCGTGCGGGGCCGAAGGCTTCGATGCAGGTTTCGATATAGGGGCGCCACATCGCGGCGAGCACTTCGCTGGACAAGCCGGCCTCGGGCCCGTGGTCGGGCATCCCCGCGAACGACATCGCCAGCCCGCCCAGCTTGACCATCACGTTGGGGCAGCGCGCCAGCTCGTGAATGTTGCCACGCCAGGTGTCGAAGCGTTCGTGCAGCTTGCCGTGATAACTCGCCATGCCCAGCGGGGTGCCGCAATGATCGAGCACGATCGGCTGGTCGGGAAAGGCCCGCGCCAGGTCGATCACGTCGCCAAGCTGCGGCTCGAGCAGCCAGGCATCGAAGGTCAGCCCGCGCTTGCCCAGCTCGGCAAAGCCCTCACGGAAGGCCGCGTCGCGATAGAGCCCTGCGGGATGGTGGAAGGGCGGGCCGAGCACGTCGGGATCGGCGTCCCAGGCGGCGGCATGGCGGATGCCCTTGAAGCGCGGGCTGGCGGCCGCCAAGGCATCGAGCACGGCCCCGGCCTTGCTGCCCAGGGTGAGATCGGCATGGCCGACGATAGCCTCGCACAGGCGAATGGTGCCGTAGAGACCGCTCGCGCTCTGCGCGGCGACACCGTTGACGTATTCGACCTCACCCACGACCTTCATCGCATCGCTGGCCCCGGCGCGGTAGAAGGCGCCGCATTCCATGAACACCGTGCCGATCACGTTGTGCCCGCCAGTGGCATCGCCGTGCAGCTGGTCGAAAGTGTAATAGGGCGTGCGCGCGATCGTTTCGATAAAGGGATGGCGCGGCTCGGGGAAGGCGGGCATCAGCGGGCGCAGGTCCCACAGGTGATGGTGCGGGTCGATGATCGGCAGGTCGGGTTCGAGGATCGCTTCGCTCATGCTCGCATCTCCATTCGCCGGGTTTGACAGCCTGGCCGCGCCCCCGCATTAACCGAACGATTAAGCCCACAGGAGGCTCGCATGCAAGACGATACCGATTTCACCGGCAAGAATGTTGTGGTCGTCGGCGGATCGAGCGGGATCGGCAACGGCATTGCCCAGGCTTTTCGTCTGCGCGGGGCGCGGGTCCACGTATGGGGTACACGCGCCGCCGCGGCGGACTACGATCCGGCCGAAGGTTCGGACCTTGCCGGGCTGGGCTATAGCTGCGTCGACGTGAGCGACGCCGGGGCGATCGAGGATGCGGCGGTTCCCTTCGCCAGCCTCGACGTGCTGGTGCTGTGCCAGGGAACGGTGATCTACAAGCGCGGGGAGTTCGAGCGGCCCGGTTGGGACAAGGTCATGGCGATCAACCTCGACAGCGTGATGAATTGCGCCCGCAAGTTCCATCCCGCGCTTGGCGCCGCGCAGGGCAGCGTGATCGTGGTATCCTCGATCGCCGGGTTCAAGGCCAACATCGGCAATCCCGCCTATGCCGCATCCAAGGCCGGGGCGGTCAGCCTGACCAAGTCACTCGCGCAGG
>JAKOWQ010000010.1 GCA_029781465.1 Pseudomonadota bacterium | reverse complement strand
CCAAGGGCCCCGGCCACACCGTGCGCGGCGAATACCTGAAGGGCGGCGGCGTCCCGTGCCTGATCGCGGTCCACCAGGACGCCTCGGGTAATGCCCATGACGTGGCGCTGGCCTATGCCTCGGGCGTGGGCGGCGGGCGCTCGGGCATCATCGAGACCAATTTCAAGGAAGAATGCGAAACCGACCTGTTCGGCGAACAGGCGGTGCTGTGCGGCGGGATCACCCACCTGATCCAGGCCGGGTTCGAGACCCTGGTCGAGGCCGGCTATGCCCCCGAAATGGCCTATTTCGAATGCCTCCATGAAACCAAGCTGATCGTTGATCTGCTCTATGAAGGCGGGATCGCCAACATGCGCTATTCGATCAGCAACACCGCCGAATACGGTGACATCAAGACCGGCCCGCGCATCATCACCGATGAGACCAAGGCCGAGATGAAGCGCGTGCTGGCCGACATCACCAGCGGCCGCTTCGTCAAAGACTTCGTGCTTGATAACCGCGCCGGCCAGCCCGAACTCAAGGCCAGCCGCAAGGCCGCCGCGGCCCACCCGATCGAGCAGACCGGCGCCCGCCTGCGCGCGATGATGCCCTGGATCAGCGCCAACAAGCTGGTCGATCAGGACAAGAACTGAGCGACACCAAGGGTTCCAATCGCGAGGAACAAGGGTAAGGTCGGGCCATGGGGTCCGACCTTCCTTTTTCGTGCCAGTGCGGCGCGGTGACCGGCGTCATCCGCGAAGCCAGCCCGGCCGATGGCGATCACGTCGTGTGCCATTGCACCGACTGCCGCGCCCTGACCCGCTATCTCGGCCAGGCCGAGCGGGTGCTGGATCGAAATGGCGGGACCGAGCTCTACCAGTCGCGCTGCGCACGCGTGCAGATTGCGTCCAGGCTGGAGCAGCTCGCCACTCTGCATCTGACCGACAAGCCGCTGATGCGCTGGTATGCGGCGTGCTGCCGTTCCCCGCTGTTCAACACCTGGGCGAATGGGCGTGTCCCCTTTGTCACCACGCATCTCAGCGCCTGCAACCCGGATCAAGTGCGCGCGGTGCTTGGATCGCCGAAAGGCCACCTGTTTCTGCGCGAAGCCTTGGGTGACACCAGCGGGTTGCATGAGTTGACCTTCATGGGGCTGACCTGGGGTTTCCTGAAACGGGCGACGAAAGACACTCTCTCGGGTGACAGGCGCCGGTGCCCGTTGTTCGACCCCCGTACCCTTGCGCCAATCGCTGCGCCGTATCGCCTCAGCCGGGAAGAACGGCGCGCGCTCGACTAGGGATCAGCCCCGCGCGACCTTCATCGCGCCGAACCCCAGCAGGAACGCCGCCGCCACCGCCAGGCTCATCCAGAACTGGCTGGCCAGATCGGGCGTCGCGGCCATGAACAGGATCACTGCCAGCATCGCCGCGACGGCAAACAGCGTGCCGAAGGGGTGGAACCACATCCGAAGCTGCAATTGCCGCCCCTCGGCGGCAAAGCGCGATCGCAGGCGCAGCTGCGCGGCGGCCACCATCAGGTAGAGCAGCAGCATCGTCACCCCGGAGGAATTGAGCAGGAAGCTGAACACCTTGTCGGGCGAGAGTCGCTCCGCTGCCAGCGCGCCATAGGAAAAAAGGCTGGCAACCAGGATCGCACGCGCCGGTACCTGCCGCCGGTTGACCGCCACCAGCCACTGCGGTGCATCGCCATGACCCGCAAGGTTGAACAGCGTGCGGCTGGTCACATAGAGACCCGAATTGAGGCACGAGAGCACCGCCACCAGCACCACCAGATTCATGATCGTTTCCCCGCCCGGCACCTGCATCGCCGCCAGGGTGGTGGCGAAAGGCGAATAGCCCGGAACGATCTGCTGCCAGGGCACCACGGCCACGATCATCAGCAGCGAGAGGATGTAGAACACCACGATCCTGACCGTCACCGACACCGAAAGCCGCGCCACCGCCCGGGCCGGCTCGGCGCTTTCGGCCGCAGCGATGGTCGAGATTTCGGCCCCGCACAGCGCGAAGATGGTCGATGCGACCGCCGCCATCACCCCGCCCCAGCCGTTGGGCGCAAAGCCGCCGTGCGCGGTAAGGTTGCCGAAGGTCGATCCCTCCGGGCTGGTCATGCCTGTGGCCCAGGCACCCGCCACCGCGATGAACACCACGATTGCCACCACCTTGGTCAGCGAAAACCAGAACTCGAACTCGCCGTAGGAACGGGTCGACATCAGGTTGACTGCGGTGAGAAGCGCCATCAGCCCTACCCCGATCTCCCAGGTGGCAAACTGCGGGTACCAATGGCTGAGGATTTTGGCGCCTGCGATCGCCTCGATCGCGACCACCACCACCCAGAAATACCAGTATAGCCAGCCCGAAAGGAACCCGGCCCAGTGCCCGATCCCGGCGCGGGCAAAATCGGGGAACGCCTGCACTCCGCTGAGCGCGGCGGCCATTTCCGAGATCATTCGCATCACCAGCATGATGATGAGCCCCGCCACGCCATAGGAAACCACCGCCGCCGGACCGACCTGGCTGATCGTGGTCGATGAGCCGACAAACAGCCCCGCCCCAATGATCCCGCCGATCGCGATCATCGAGATGTGCCGGTTCTCCAGCGATTTGCTCAGCGCCGGAGCGCCATAGGCGCCGGTGGCGATATCCTCGGCCGGAATCTGGTCGTTCATGCCCCTCCCCTTCTCTCCAAGGCTTAGCGAGTGGCAATAGGAGAGCAAGGGGTGGGTCAGATCATCTTCGCAAAAGCGCTCCGCAGCTCACCCACGAAGGCTTCGGGCTGCTCCCAGGCTGCAAAGTGCCCACCCCTGTCCATCTCGCCCCAGTGGACGAGGTTACGGAAGCTGCGCTCGGCCCATTTGCGCGGAGTGGGAAGGATTTCCCTGGGAAAGGCGCTGACCGCCACCGGCAGCTCGATCTCCACCGGAGCGAAGCTGTTGAAGCTTTCCCAATAGAGCCGGGCCGAGGATGCCCCCGTTCCCGGCAGCCAGTAGAGCATCAGGTTGTCCAGCACCGCATCGCGGCTGAGCGCATCATAGGGGGAGCCGGAGTTGTCGGTCCAGGCATGGATCTTCTCCAGAATCCACCCCGCCAGCCCAGCCGGGCTATCCACCAGCCCATAGCCAATGCTCTGCGGGCGAGTGCTCTGCTGCTTGGAATAGCCCGAATCCCAATCCTGATAGAATTGCAGCGCCTTGAGCGCCCGCACCTCGTCCGGGGCTGGGTTTTCCAGATCTTCGGGCAAGGGGCGCCCGATCGGCATGTTGAGGTGGATGCCCTGGCATCCCGCAGGCTTGATCGCACCGATCGCGGTGGTTACCGCGCTGCCCCAGTCCCCGCCTTGCGCCACCCAGCGGGTATAGCCCAGCCGCGCCATCAGTTCGGCCCAGGCGAAGGCGATTCGGGGCACACCCCATCCGGTTTCCACCGGCTTGCCCGAAAAGCCGAACCCCGGCAGCGATGGCGCGACCACATGGAATGCCAGCTCGCCCTCGGGAGGATCGGTCAGGGCATCGATCACCCCGAGGAATTCCACCACCGATCCCGGCCAACCGTGGGTGATGACTAGCGGCAGCGCATCGGCGCGCGGCGAGCGGACATGGAGGAAATGGATCTCGAGGCCCTGAATTTCGGTCTTGAACTGGCCCAGCGCGTTGAGCCGCGCCTCGCACCGGCGCCAGTCGTAGCCCTCGCCCCAATAGGTCACCAGATCCTGCACCGCGGCTAGCGGAGCGCCCTGCGACCAATCGGATACGGTCTCCCGCTCCGGCCAGCGGGTCAGGGCGATCCGGGCCTTGAGATCATCAAGCTGCGTTTGGGGCACCGCCAGGGTGAAGGGCCGGATCGCTTCCACGGTCACCCTCCCAGCGCCGCGGCCGAGGCGGCTTCAACCTTGGCGCGATCGGCCAGCAGCATGGTGCAACTGGCCTTGGCGAGCAGGTTGCCCGCCCCGTCCTTCAACGCGCCCTCGTAAAAGCAGGTCTTGCGGCCGTGTTTCACGGCCCAGCCTTCGGCCAGGACCCGTCCGGGGCGGACCGGGGCCAGGAAGCTGACCTTGAGTTCCAGCGTCATCGGCACAACATCCTTGCCGGCCACCGCCATGGCGGCGTGGGCCATCGCCGCATCGATCCAGCCGGTAACGAAGCCGCCCTGCACCACACCGCCAGAATGGCACTGCTCGCCCCGCGCTTCGTATTCGAGCACCGCGCCCTTTTCGGCGCTCATCTCGGCGATGCGCACCAGCCCCATCGTTTCGTAGAGGTTATCGCCCTTCATCACAGCAGCGCCGAATAGATCAGGGTCTTGAGCTCGCGCCGCACCGGCCATGTGCTCGACGGGCTGAGCTGGGTCATGAACACCATGTGCACCTGCTCCACCGGGTCGACGAAGAACGCGGTCGAGAACAGGCCGCCCCAGTAATATTCACCCACCGATCCGGGGATCAGGTTAGCCGCCGGATCGATGTTGATCGCAAAGCCCAGGCCAAAGCCGACTCCGGCATTGGTCGCCTCGCTGAACAGCGATTTCGACCATGAGGCAAGGTCGCCGTTATCGGGCAGGTGGTTGAGCGTCATCAGCTCGATCGTCTTGCGCCCGACGATCCGCGCGCCGTCCAGCTCACCACCGTTCAGCAACATGGTGCAGAAGCGGTGATAGTCGAGCGCGGTCGAAACCAGCCCGCCTCCGCCCGAAAGCTGGCGCGGCATCCGGCTCCAGGCGCTTTCCGCGCCGCGATCGTAGATCACCCGGCCCTTGCCCGGCGCCATGGTGTAGCAATCGGTGAGGCGGTCGATCTTGCTCTCGGGCACGGCGAAAAAGGTATCGTGCATGCCCAGCGGCATGAAGATCCGGTCATGGAAGAATTCGTAGAGCGGCTGGCCCGAAACCCGTTGCACCACCGCGCCGAGCACGTCGGTCGACACCGAATAGTTCCACGCCTCGCCCGGCGAAAATTCCAGCGGCAGCTTGCCCAGCGCGGCGACGAACTCGTCCAGATCGAGATTGCCGTGCCAGTTCTCCATTTTCTTCTCGCGCATCGCCAGATCGATGTTGGAGCGGTTCTGGAACGAATAGGTCAGCCCCGAGGTGTGGCGCAGCAGATCGACCATCAGCATCGGCCGGGCGAGTGGTTTGGCCAGGAACGGCACCCCGGCCCCGCCGCCGTTATACACCCCCAGGTCGGCGAATTCGGGCAGCACATGATGCACCGGGGTATCGAGCGCGACCTTGCCTTCCTCCACCAGCATCATGAAGGCGATCGAGGTTACCGGCTTGGTCATCGAGGCAATGCGGAACAGCGAACCCTCGTCAATCGGTTTGCCCGATCCCTCGCGCGCCGGACCCTGCGACGAGAAATAGGCGATTTCGCCCCGGTGCGCGACCAGCACCTGCGCATTGGCAAGCCGGCCGCTGTCGAGATAGCGCTCCTTGAGAAAGGCATCGATCCGGGTAAGGCGCTGAGGGTCGAAACGTCCGGTCGCTGGCGTCATACAGGGCATGGCCTCGTTCAGTTGCAGTTTCGCACCGACTATTGCTGGTGCAGCAGGGCTGGTCAATGCCGCACACGTTCGATTAGGGGGCGGGGATGACCCTAGCCGAGCTGCCGATCCTTGTTGCCGCGCTCTACCGCTTTGCGCCCCTGGCCGATCTGCCCATATTGCGCGAACAACTGCTCGAGCTGTGCCGGCCGCTGGGGATCCGGGGAACGCTTCTGATCGCGGAGGAAGGGATCAACGGGACGATCGCCGGCAGCGATGAGGCGATCGAGGCCGCAATCGCCGCGCTGCGCCAGTTGCCCGGCTGCGACGATCTCGACGTCAAGTTCTCACGCGCGGGAAGCCTGCCGTTCGGACGGATGAAGGTGAAGATCAAGCGAGAGATCGTCACTCTCGGCCAGCCGCAGGTCGATCCGCACGCAACCGGCAAATATGTTTCCGCGCTGGACTGGAACGCGCTGATTTCCGATCCCGGCACGATCGTGATCGATACCCGCAACGATTATGAAGTGGCGATCGGAACCTTTCGCGGCGCGATCGACCCCGGCACGGCTTCGTTCCGCGAATTTCCCGAATGGTTCCGGCAGCGGCGCGATGAGCTGCTGGGCAACGGAAAGCCGCCCAAGGTCGCGATGTTCTGCACCGGCGGGATCCGCTGCGAGAAATCGACCGCTTTCCTCAGGTCCGAAGGGATCGACGAGGTCTATCACCTCAAGGGCGGAATCCTGCAATATCTGGAGGAGACCCCGCCTGAGCTGAGCCTGTGGCAGGGCGAATGCTATGTCTTCGACGCGCGGGTCAGTGTCGGGCACGGGCTGGTCCCGGGGCGGTTCACCACCTGCAAGGACTGCGGCCGGCCGCTGGGCGAAGCCGGCGGGACCTGCGGCTGCGGCTTCCCCCCTTTACAACCCCTCCCCGCCTCGCCATAGGCTTTGTCCATGATCTCGCCCCTGGCTCTGACCCTGCGACTTATCCGCCCTTGGGCGTGAGCTGGCGTGCACCTGGGCGGCACGCGGCGCCGCTCAAGGGAACCGCAACCGCCAAAACGTCGCACTGCCAATCCGAGATACCGACATGACCATGCTGAACAACCCGGGCGTCAAGTATCGCCCCTTCCCGCCGATCAACCTGCCCGATCGTACCTGGCCCTCCCGGGTGATCGACAAGGCCCCGCGCTGGCTTTCCACCGACCTGCGCGATGGCAACCAGGCGCTGATCGATCCAATGGGCGCGGAAAAGAAGAGCCGCTTCTTCGACCTGCTGCTGAAAGTCGGGGTCAAGGAGATCGAGGTGGGATTTCCCGCCTCGGGTGCGACCGATTTCGATTTCATCTCCGGCCTGGTCAAGGACGGGCGCATCCCCGATGACGTGATCGTCCAGGTGCTGACCCAGTCGCGCCGCGATCTGATCGAGACCACCTTTGCCAGTCTCGCGGGAGCAAAGCAGGCGATCGTCCACCTCTACAACGCGGTTTCGCCGGTCTGGCGCAAGGTCGTGTTCGGCATGGGCAAGGACGAGATCCGCCAGATCGCGATCGAAGGCGCCAAGGTGCTGCGCGATCAGGCCGCAAAATATCCCGAGACCGACTGGCACTTCCAGTACAGCCCCGAAACCTTCTCCACCGCCGAGGTCGATTTCTCGGTCGAGGTCTGCGCCGCGGTGATGGACGTGCTCCAGCCGAGCAAGGACCACCCGATCATCTTCAACCTGCCCGCCACGGTCGAATGCGCGACGCCCAATGTCTACGCCGATCAGGTGGAGCTGTTCGGGCGGATGATACCCAACCGCGAAAGCGTGGTGATCTGCCTGCACACCCATAACGATCGCGGCACGGGCGTTGCCGCGGCCGAACTGGGGCTGATGGCCGGGGCCGACCGCGTCGAAGGTTGCCTGTTCGGCAACGGCGAACGCACCGGCAACTGCGACATCGTTACGGTCGCGCTCAACATGTACACCCAGGGGGTCAACCCCGGACTCGATTTCTCGAACATCGACGAGATCGCGCAGACGGTGGAATACTGCAACCAGCTGCCGATCCATCCGCGCCATCCCTATGTGGGCGAGCTGGTCTATACCTCGTTCTCGGGCAGCCATCAGGATGCGATCAAGAAGGGCTTCGCCGCGATGGAGGCGAAGAACGATCCGCTCTGGGAAATGCCCTATCTGCCGATCGACCCGGCCGATCTGGGCCGCGACTACGAAGCGGTGATCCGGGTCAACTCGCAGAGTGGCAAGGGCGGTTTCGCCTGGGTGATCGAACAGGATCAGGGCCTCAAGCTGCCCAAGAAGATGCAGGCCCACTTCTCCAAGCACGTCCAGGAGCTGGCCGACCAGCTGGGCCGCGAGCTGTTTGCGGAAGACATCTGGGAAGTGTTCCAGCGGGTCTATCACC
>JAKOWQ010000412.1 GCA_029781465.1 Pseudomonadota bacterium | reverse complement strand
GTCGATGAGATGCAGCTCGGCAACGCCGGGCGCACCGATATCCTTTCGGTCAGCCTTTCGGCCACCGACTATGTCGGCCACGCCACCGGCACCGAAGGCGCCGAGATGTGCATCCAGATGGCCGAACTCGACAAGAACCTGGGCCGCCTGTTCGATCATCTCGACGCGGCGGGGATCGACTACCTGGTGGTGCTGAGCGCCGATCACGGGGGGCTCGACACCCCCGAGCGCTCGGACGAGCAGGCTTTCCCGCGCGCGATGCGGGCCGACAAGTCGCTGATGCCGGCCGAGCTGGCCAAGGCGGTCAGCGCGAAGACCGGGATTTCGACCAAGGGTCCGCTGCTGATCGCCGATGGCCCGTTCGGCGATTTCTACGTCAGCCGCGAGCTTGACTCGGCCCAGCGCGCGCAGGTGGTGCGGGCGCTGCTTTCGATCGCGCGCGCGCATCCGCAGGTCGCCGCGGCTTTCAGCGGGGAGGAACTGGCCAATACGCCGCTTCCGGCGGGCAATCCGCAAGACTGGACGCTGAAAGACCGCGCCCGCGCCTCGTTCGATCCGGCACGTTCGGGCGATGCGGTGATCCTGCTCGACCGCGCGGTTACCCCGATCCCCGAGCCGATGCCCGGCGCCTATATCGCCACTCACGGTAGCGCCTTTGACTATGACCGGCGGGTACCGATCCTGTTCTGGCGCAAGAACATGCTGGGCTTCGAGCAGCCCCAGCCGGTCGAGACGGTTGACATCGCCCCCACGCTGGCCGCGATCCTCGGCCTCAAGGTGCGCGAGGGGCAGTTCGACGGGCGCTGCCTCGATCTCGATGCCGAGGCCGGTAACAGCTGTGACGCCACGCGATGAGCGAGCGGCGCGATCTTGTCATCCTTGGTGGGGGGCTGGTCGGCATGACCCTGGCCCTGGCCGCCGCGCGGCAGGGGATCACCAGCCACGTGGTTGACAAGGCGCGGCCCGAAGAGCTGACTGCCGAAGGGGTCGATGGGCGCGCCTCGGCAATCTCCACCGCAAGCTGGAACCTGTTTTGCAACATCGGGCTGGAGGAGCGCCTCGCCCCGCTCGGCTGTCCGATCGAGGCGATCGCGGTGACCGATCAGATGCGCCCCGGCCGGATCGATTTCCGCCCCCAGCCGCACGAAGGCACGCTGGGGCGGATGTATGCCAACCGCGATATCCGCCTTGCCCTGTTCGAGGCCGCCGCCGCCGAACCCGCGATCCACTGGGCCAGCGGGGTGGAGCCACTCGCGCG
The DNA here is from genome assembly GCA_029781465.1 of Pseudomonadota bacterium. Classification (GTDB taxonomy): domain Bacteria; phylum Pseudomonadota; class Alphaproteobacteria; order Sphingomonadales; family Sphingomonadaceae; genus Novosphingobium. The sequence continues at coordinate 6,917 of JAKOWQ010000412.1, read as the reverse complement.
CGAGCGCGGCGAACACGGCGTGCGCGTGGCGCTGAGCGACGGGCGCGCGATCGAGGGCAGCCTGCTGGTCGGGGCCGAGGGGCGCCAGTCGCCCACCCGCGTCGAGGCCGGGCTCAATTCGGCGCGCTGGGATTATTCCCACCGTGCGATGGTAACGGCGATCACCCACGAACTGCCGCACCAGGGCGTCGCCTGGGAGATATTCTTTCCCGCCGGGCCGCTGGCCCTGCTGCCGCTGCGCGATCTGCCCGACGGACGGCACCGCAGCGCGGTGGTCTGGACCTTTGCCGAAAGGGATGCCGCCGGGGTGATCGCCATGCCCGATGCGGTGTTCCTGGGCGAAATGGCGGCGCGGATGCAGGGCATTTTCGGCGCGATCGAGCTCGCCGCGCCGCGAATGAGCTATCCGCTCAACTTCCATCATGCGGCCAGGATCGTCGAACACCGCCTGGCGCTGGTCGGCGATGCCGCGCACGGGATGCACCCGATCGCCGGGCAGGGGCTCAACCTGGGGCTGCGCGATGTCGGCGCACTGGCGCAGGTGCTGGCCGAAGGGATGCGCCTCGGCCTCGATCCGGGCGATGCGCAGTTGCTCGCCCGCTACGAGCGCTGGCGCAGCGTTGACAGCCTGACCGTGATGGCCGCCACCGACGCGCTGGTGCGCCTGTTCGGCATCCCCGGCCGCCTGCCCTCGCTGGTCCGCCGCCTGGGCATGGGCGCGGTGCAGCGTTCGGGCTGGCTCAAGAAGTTCTTCATGGAAGAGGCGCGCGGCATGTCCGGGAACTTGCCGGACCTGCTGCGGGGTGAGGCGGCCTAGGGCGCCTCGGTTCCCACCGGCACCGGGCTGGCCGGGCTGGTCTGCTTGACTTCCTCGCCGCTGGCGCTGCGCAGTTTGGCGGGGTCGAGCAGGGCGGTGGTTTCGATCAGGTCGAGCGCGCGCTGGGTTTCGGCATAGCCGTGGGCCTTGGCGATCCAGGCCTGGGCCGCCGGGCTGCCCGGCATCTTGGCCACTTCGTCGGCGGCATCGTCGATCCGGCCGGTGCGCAGCAGCAGGCTGGCGCGGGTCAGGCGATCCTCGGGACGGCTTGACGGGGTATCGCCGCGGCGGATCACGAACAGCCCCGATAGCTCGCGCTTGAAACGATCCCACCCGCCTTCGCCGGACGGGGCGGCGGAGAGTTCGGGGGCGAGGCCGTCAAGCTCGGAGGAGAGGCCATCGAGCGTAACCGGAGCCTTGGCGGCAGCGATCACGGTTTCCACAGCCTTGGGTTGGGCCGCGCCAAAGCGCATCCGCAGCTGTTCGCCCAGATAGCCCAGCTCAACCCCGCGCTCGATCGAGCGGCGCGCGGCGAAGGCAACCAGCATGGCCTCGGCGCGGGCGGTATTGCCCTCTGCGGCGGCGGATTGCAGATCAACCCGGGCGAGGCGCTGTTCGAGCGCTGCGATCCGCTGATCGAACCCGCCAACCGCCACGGCCTGACTGGCCGCCGGGGTGGGGGTGGCAAAGCCGGACATGGCCGGTTGGGGCGTAGTGGCGGATGTCGTCAGATTGATCTGACCGGCCCAGACCAGATAGCCCACCAGCACCGCGCCGCCGAGAAAGGCCAGCAATCCCAGCGCGAGCAGGGCGCGCAGCGAGGGGCCGCTGCGCACACGCGCGGGCATGGCCTGGGTGCGGGTGAAGTATTCGTCTGGCATGCCTGAAATGACCGGCTATTTCGTGGTGCGACCTCTTGGCCAGGGGTCTTGGCACATCTGACGGGCCAAGGCCAGCAATGCGTGATCGCTGGCGAAAGCGGCTACCGCCACCTCGCCCCAGCCATCGCCCGCCGCTGCCGCGATCCGCGGCCCCAGTGCCGCCAGCCGCAGCGGCGCGCGCCGGATCCCGTTGCGCACGCACTGGTCCGAAAGGTGCTGTGCGGCCAGCGCCGAATGGAGCGCGACGATTGCCGGCTCGCGCAGCAGTTCGGCCAGTGCGGGCGGCATCGCGCGGGCCTCGCTGGCATAGACCACCCGTTCCTCGATGCTCACCCCCGGCGGCGGGGCAAGCGCGATGCGCTCATCCCCGGCCAGGCGCAGCAGGCGCTTGTGGCCCGGGCCCAGCTCTGCCAGCACCGCCTGAAGCCCCCCCGATCCGGCATAGGCGACGGTGAACCCGGCGGCGCGGGCGGCCTCGGCGGTGGCATCGCCGACGGCATAGACCGGCAGACCCCGCAGCGCCGTCAGGCCGGCCCCGGCGTGGCGCAGCACGTTGGCGCTGCCCAGCAACAGCGCGTCGAACCGGTCTGGCTGGGGAACCTCCCACGATCGCGGTGCGACCGCGAACAGTGGGTAGCCGTGCGCTTCGATCCCCGCCGCCCGTGCCGCGGCGAGCGTGGCGGCATTGCCGGGCTCGGGGCGGATCACGACGAGTGGGGTCATGGCGGGCTAGTCCTGTGGCGGTCCGGTAAAATGCACCCGCACCGCATCGGGCGCGCGGGCCAGCAGATCGGCGGCGAGTGCGGCGGGGCCAGCGGGATCGCCCGGCGCGAAGCTGGCACGCCCTTCGACCCGTTCGGCCCCGTCGGGGCTGAACAGCGCGGCGCGCAAGGCCAGTTCGCCGCCCTCTTCGCTGGTCAGCGCCGCGATCGGGCTGTGGCAATTGCCTCCCAGCGCGGCGAGCAGCGCGCGTTCGGCCAGCAGCGCGGCGTGGCTCGGCGCATGGTCGATCGCAGCGAGCAGCGCGCGGGTGCGCGCATCGTCCGCCCGGCACTCGATCGCGATTGCGCCCTGGCCGGGGGCGGGTAGCCAGTCCTCCGCTGCGAGCGGGTGGCCGGTGCCGTGCTGGCCCAACCGGTTCAGCCCGGCGCGGGCAAGCAGGGTGGCATCGGCCTCACCCGCCGCGAGCTTGGCGAGGCGGGTGGCGACATTGCCGCGAAAGCTCACCACCCGGCAATCGGGCCGGGCGTGGAGCAATTGCGCGGCGCGGCGCGGGGCGCTGGTCCCGACCACGGCGCCCTGGGGCAGGGCGCGGATCGATTCCGCTCCGACCAGGACGTCGCGCACATCCTCGCGCTCAAGCACGGCGGCGATGGTCAGCCAGCCGGGGCGCAGAGTTTCGACGTCCTTGGCGGAATGGACCGCCAGATCGATCTCGCCGCCATGCAGCCACTGATCCAGTTCCTTGGTCCACAGCGCCTTGCCGCCGATCTCGGCCAACGGGCGATCCTGGATCTTGTCGCCACTTGCGGTAACCGGAACAATCTCCACCTCCAGGGCGGGATGGGCGGCCAGCAGGCGGCCGCGCGCTTCCTCGGCCTGGGCCATGGCGAGCGGCGAGCGGCGGGTGCCAAGCTTTAGTGGACGGGCGGACATGGTCGCTTGTCCTATTGCGCAATGTCACTAAGGGAAAGTGGGCATGGGGATTGTCCTCGGAATTGAATCGTCGTGTGACGAAACCGCCGCGGCGCTGGTGGACAGCGCGCGGTGTGTGCTCGCGCAGCGCATCGCCTCGCAGGACGAGGCGCACCGCCCCTATGGCGGGGTGGTTCCCGAGATTGCCGCGCGCGCCCATGCCGAACGGCTGGCTCCGCTGATCGCGGCGACACTGGCCGATGCCGGGATGGAACTGGGCGAAGTCGATGCGATCGCCGCCACCGCCGGGCCGGGACTGATCGGCGGGGTGATGGTCGGGCTGGTCACCGCCAAGGCGCTGGCTATGGCCGAAGACAAGCCGCTGATCGCGATCAACCACCTTGAAGGGCACGCGCTTTCGCCGCGTCTTGCCGATCCCGCGCTGCAATTCCCCTATCTGCTGCTGCTGGTTTCGGGCGGGCACTGCCAGCTGCTGCTGGTGGAGGCAGTAGGGCGCTACAAGCGGCTGGGCACCACCATCGACGATGCGCTGGGCGAAGCTTTTGACAAAACCGCCAAGATCCTGGGCCTGGGCTATCCCGGCGGCCCGGCGGTCGAGCGGCTGGCGCGTGAGGGCGATCCGCGCGCCGTGCCGCTGCCGCGCCCCCTGCTGGGCAGCGTCGAGCCGCACTTCTCCTTTGCCGGGCTGAAAAGCGCGGTGCTGCGGGCCAGGCAGGCAGGCATCCACGCCGATGCCGATATTGCCGCCGCGTTCCAGCAGGCCGCGATCGATTGCGTGATCGACCGGACCCGCAAGGCCCTGCAGGCGATCGAGGTGCCCAGCGCGCTGGTGGTCGCGGGCGGGGTCGCCGCGAACCAGGCGATGCGTGCGGCGCTGGAAGAGCTGGCGGGCGAGTTCGGCCTGCCCTTCGTCGCCCCGCCGCCGGCGCTGTGCACCGACAACGCTGCGATGATCGCCTGGGCCGGGATCGAACGGCTGGGGCAGAGCGATCCGCTCGATTTCGCCGCGCGCCCGCGCTGGCCGCTGGATCCCGATGCAGCGCCGGTGCGCGGGGCGGGAGTCAAGGCATGAAGCCGCGCCTGGGGGTGATCGGGGCGGGTGCCTGGGGCACGGCGCTGGCGCAGAGCCTGGCCAGCGATGGCTCGGCAGTGCTGATCTGGGCGCGCGAGACCGAACTGGTCGCCGAAATCAACGCCCGGCACACCAACAGCCTGTTCCTGCCCTCGGCCCGGCTGGCGCCGTCGATCCGCGCCACCGGCGATCTCGCGGAAATGGCGGGGCTGGACGTCTTGCTGGCGGTGTGCCCGGCGCAGCATCTTGCCACGGTGCTTTCGGCGCTGCCCGGCTTCGCCGGCGATCTGCTGCTTTGCGCCAAGGGGATCGAGGCGGGGAGCGGACGGTTGATGGGTGAGGTTGCAGCTGCCGCCGCCCCCCAGGCCAGCCTGGCGGTACTGTCCGGCCCGACCTTTGCCCATGAGGTCGCCGCCGGACTGCCCACGGCGGTAACGCTGGCCTGCTCGGGCGGCGAGGAGCAGTGGCGGCGGCTTGCTCCGCTGATTTCGCGCCCGGCGCTGCGCCCCTACTATTCCGATGACGTGGTCGGCGCGGAAATCGGCGGGTCGGTCAAGAACGTGCTGGCGATCGCCTGCGGGGTGGTCGAGGGGCTGGGGCTGGGTCAGAATGCCCGCGCCGCCCTGATCGCGCGCGGTTATGCCGAAATGGTTCGTTTTGGCCTCGCCCACGGAGCGCGGGCCGAGACTTTGGCCGGGCTGTGCGGGCTGGGCGATCTGGTGCTGACCTGTTCCTCCACCTCGAGCCGCAATTTCTCGCTCGGCAAGGCGCTGGGCGAAGGGCAAAGCGCGGCGGAGGCGCTGGCCGGCAAGACCAGCGTTGCCGAAGGCGCCCATACCGCGCCGGTGCTGGCCGCGATTGCCCGGCGCGAAGGGATCGCCATGCCGATCGTCGAGGCGGTCGAGCGGCTGCTGGCGGGGGCTCCGGCCAAGGCGGTGGTGGCCGAATTGCTCGCCCGCCCGCTGCGTCCCGAACAGGAAGGCCCGGCGTGAGCGAAGCGGCGCAGCAGGATATCCAGGCGCTCGCCAAGGGCGGGCGGACCAATTTCATTGGCTTTCTGCTGCGGTTGGCGGCGCGGCTGCCGTTCCTGTTCATCGCCAGCCGGATGTACGGCAAGGAATCGCTCGGGCGCTTTGCCTCGGCTCTGGTGATCGTTGAGCTGGCAGGGCAGCTGTGCACCCTGGGGCAAAAGCGCGGCCTCGCGCAGCGGCTGGCGATGGATGGCGATCATCCCGCCAATTCGGTCGCCGATGCGATGCTGCTGTCCTCGCTGATCGCCCTGGTGCTGAGCCTGGGGCTCTATTTCCTGCCCGGCCTGGTCTACCCCAGCGGAGAATACACCCAGACCGACCGGCTGCTGGTGCTGGCGATCCTCCCCGCGACGCTGACCGACATCGCGCTTTCGGCGCTGGCCTATCGCTATGACGTGGCAACCTCGGTGCGTTCACGCGCGGTTGTCGAACCCTGGACGCTGTCGCTGGCGGCGGGCGCCTTGTTCTATCTCGACCGCGCGAGCGGCCTGTCCGCGGCCTATATCCTTTCGATCTACACCGCTGCATTGGTCGCGCTGGTGCCGCTCTATCGCAGCTATGGCCTGCCCAGCCAGTGGCGCCCGCATCCGATGCGGATCGGGCGCCTGGCGCTGCTCAACCTGCCGCTGGCGGCAGCCGACGCGGTCGAGTGGGGCACACGCAAGCTCGACATCTTCGTGCTGCGCTTTTTCGCCGGGGATGGCGCGCTGGGGGTCTATTACTTCGCCCAGCAGGTCGCGACCCTGCCGCAAAAGCTCAAGACCAGCTTCGAGCCGATCCTCGGCCCGGTGATCACCCGCAACCTCAAGGAGGGCAATTTCGCCGCGATCGCCCAGCAGGTCAGCCAGGTGGGCTTCTGGATCACCGCCGCGCAGATGGGGATCGCGCTGGCGCTCGCGATCCCGGGTGAAGGGGTGATGGGACTGGGCGGGCCGGATTTTGTTGGCGGGACCGGGGCCCTGGCGTTCCTGCTGATGGCAGAGGTGGTGGCCTCGACCGCGGTGGTGAGCGAGGCAGCGTTGGTCTATGTCGCGCGGCTCCGGAACCTGTGGGTTTCACTGTTCACCATCGCGCTCCAGGCCGGGTTGACCGTCGCGGGGATCGAGCTGGTGAAGGAGCTTGGGCTAAACCAGAACTATCGCGCCGCCGCCGCCGCCGGGGCCCTGATGCTCTCGCTCGGGACCGCCTCGCTGATCAAGTCGCGGCTGCTGGCGCGCATTCTAAACCAGCCGATCAACAACTGGCGCTGGGCGCTGGTCTGGGCCGTCGCTCCGGCGGTGGTGGTGGGCTGGGGGGCAACCCGCTATCTGCCCGAATGGGCCGAGATGCTGGTCGGGATCCCCGCGATCCTGCTCGTCTATGGCTGGGTGATCTGGCACAAGGGATTCGGCCCCGAGGATCGGGTGCTGTTCCGTAAGAACGTGGGAGGTTAAGGCATGCAGGCAGTCGAAGCCAACTGG
>JAKOWQ010000407.1 GCA_029781465.1 Pseudomonadota bacterium | reverse complement strand
GATACCCAGCATTTCGGCGCGTTCGCCATCGCCCAGCGGCAGGTAGCGCATCGCCTCAGAGTCCCGCGACGAAGGCGTCGTAGGCAGCCTTGTCCATCAGGCTGGCCAGCTCGGACGGATCGCTCAGCGTCAGGCGAAACAGCCAGCCGCCGTTTTCGGGATCGGTATTGACCAGCTCGGGCTCGTCGGCGAGCGCGGCGTTGCTTTCGCTGACGGTGCCGCTGGCGGGCGAATAGACGTCGGAGGCAGCCTTGACGCTATCGACCACGCAGGGGGCATCGCCCTTGGCAACGCTCGCGCCGGCTTCGGGCAGTTCGACGAAGGTGATGTCGCCAAGCTGGCTCTGCGCGTAGTCGGTAATCCCGACCGTGGCGCTGGTGCCGTCAACCTCGATCCATTCGTGGTCCTGGGTGTAATAGCGGGGCATGGGTCAACTCCTCAGCGATGATAACGGTGGGGAACAAAGGGCATGGGCACGACGCGGGCGGGCAAGCGCTTGCCGCGCACGTCGATTTCAAGCGAGGTGCCCGGCTCGCAATGCGCGGCGGCAACATAGGCCATGGCGATCGGATGGCCGATACTGGGTGAGAAACCACCCGAAGTCAGAACGCCAACCTTCTCGTTTCCAAAATAAACCTCAGCGCCTTCGCGTGCCGCCTGGCGCCCGTCGAGCGCCAGCCCGACGCGCTTGCGCGGCGCGCCCGAGGCAAGTTCCACCTGCACACGTTCGGCCCCGGGGAACCCCCCTTCGGCGCGGCGGCGCTTGTTGATCGCAAAGGTCAGATCGGCTTCGATCGGCGAAGTCCCGGGCGAAAGATCGTGGCCGTAGAGCGGCAGCCCGGCTTCAAGCCGCAACGAATCGCGCGCACCAAGGCCGATCGGCTTCACTTCCGGCTGGGCGCAGATCAGATCGGCGATCTGCGCGGCACTTTCCGCCGGGATCGCGATTTCGAACCCGTCCTCGCCGGTATAGCCCGAGCGGCTGATCCAGGCATCGATCCCGGCAATCTTGAATTGCCCGCCCTTCATGAAGGTCAGCGCCGAAAGCGGCCATTCGCCGGTTGCGACCCGCCCCAGCGCCTCGGCCGCCTTGGGGCCTTGCAGGGCCAGCAATGCCGAATCCTCCAGATGGGTCAGCGTCACCTCGTCGGGCAGATGCTCGCGCAGGTGGGCAATATCGTCCCACTTGGTCGCGCCGTTGACCACCAGGTAGAACCCGGAGTTCCACCGCGTGACCATCAGATCGTCGAGAATTCCGCTGTTCTCATCGAGCAACAGCGAATAGCGCGGGCCATAGGGCTTGAGTGTCGCGAGATCGATCGGCAGCACCGCTTCAAGCGCCGCTTCCACGCCCTCGCCGCTGACGAACAACTGGCCCATGTGCGAAACATCGAACAGGCCCGCGTTTTCACGGGTCCAAAGATGTTCGCCGATGATCCCCTCATACTGGACGGGCATCCAGTATCCGGCGAATTCGACCATACGCCCGCCGCGCGCCCGATGCCAGGCGTCGAGCGGCAGGGTGCCGGTTTCGGGCGCTTCGCCCTCTTCCATCTCATGAATTTCGCCCACAATCGTTCTCCGCACAGGTATGGCGCCCAGTCAGCACCCCCTCGGTCACGGAAACCTGAGAGCTTTCCCCCGGAGCGGTTCCGGAGTTACCCCTTCGGCGGCCCCGGACAGGTCCAGGGCACTTTCCAGAGCATCGCTATCGACCCACGCGGTCCTTTTGCCTGAGAGATTCCGGGGCGGTTGCTCCTTCGGCGGCCACCAATTCGCCGAACTCGACGAATCACCGGCACTCTCCCGCGCGATCAGCGACTGACAGGGCGATGCCGCCTCGCCCCGCGCGAGTCAACGCCTCAGGCCGCGCCATCCCCGGCGCGGCGCGCGGCGCGCAGGATCGCGTCATGTTCATAGACGAAGCGCCCCGCGGCCTTTTCGCGGGTCAAGCCGACGATCGCCCGGGCGATGGTTTCATCGCGCACCGAGCGGTATTTGCGCCACTTGCCCTGCATCAGCAGATCGGCAAGCGGACTGAGCACCATGCCCAGCCCCTCGGCCGGGCGCAGCTCGCGCCGGGCGCCGCGCAGCAGCCCAGGACGGATCACGTCGAGCCGGCCGAGTCTGAGCCGCCCCAAGGCTTGCTCCACCTCACCCTTCACACGCAGGTAGAAGTTTTTCGATGAAGCATCTGCACCAACAGAGGAAATAACGATCACCTGGCGTATCCCGCAATCGCGCGCGGCAGTGGCACAGGCCAGCACCAGATCGTGATCGACCGCCTTGAACGCCGCTTGGTCGCCCCCGACCTTGCGGATCGTTGTGCCCAGCGCGCAGACCAGCACATCGGCATTGGCCGCAGCGATGGCATCGGCCCAGTTGGCCGGATCGGCCACCAGCACTTCCATCCGCGCGCCCTTGGGCAAGGCAATCTCGCGCCGCGCCACAGCGATGACGCGGATGTCGCTACGCCCCACCGCCAGCCGGATCAGCGCCGAGCCGATCAGCCCCGAGGCCCCGACCAATGCGATCCGCGTTACCTTAGACATTGCTGAGACCCTCCACGGGGCGGCCGTATATCCGGCCATGCGCGGAAATGGCAAAACGATCGGTCATCCCGGCGATGTAGTCGGCGATATGGCGGCTGCGCGCGGGCTCTTCGGCCGGAATACGGGCCAGCCAGCCCTGCTCCATCAGCGCCGGGTCCTGGGCATAGGCGGCATAGAGCTCGGCCGTGACCGCGCGGGCGCGCTCGGCCGTCTCCAGCTGCTGGGGGTGATGATAGAGCCGCGCGTACATCAATTCCTTGAGCCGCCGCTCATTCTCGGCCAGCCCGGGCGAAAAGGCGGCAGTCGCCCGCCCGGCCCCGCGCACCTCGGCGGGTGAAGTCATGCCGCGAACCCGCACGGCGGTCTCGCCGATAAGATCGTTGACCATCAGCCCGATCTGGCTGCGCACCAGTTCGCGCTGGCGCCGCTCGGGAGGGGCATGGGGAAACTTGCGCTCTATCGCGCGCCACTGGTCGGCGACGAAATCGAGCGCGAGCAACTCGTCGATGTCGAGAAATCCGGCGCGCAGCCCGTCGTCGATATCGTGGTTGTCATAGGCAATATCGTCAGACAGCGCGGCGACCTGCGCTTCGAGCGAACCCCATTCGCGCAGGTCGAGCGGAAAGGCGGCGTCGAGTTCTTCCAGCGCCCAGTTCACCTGCCCAACCGGGCCATTGTGCTTGGCCAGCCCCTCCAGCAGTTCCCAGGTGAGGTTCAGCCCCTCGTGCTCGCAATAGGGGCTTTCGAGCCGCATCAGCACCCGCAGGCATTGGGCATTGTGATCGAACCCGCCATAGCGGCCCAGGGCGTCGTTGAGCGCGTCTTCACCGGCATGTCCGAACGGCGGATGGCCGATATCGTGGGCCAGGCACAGGGCCTCGGTCAGATCCTCGTCGAGCCCCAGCGCACGGGCGATCACTCGGCCGATCTGCGCCACTTCCAGGCTGTGGGTCAGCCGGACCCGGTAATGATCGCCATCGGGCGCGATGAACACCTGGGTCTTGTGGCGCAGCCGGCGAAAGGCGATCGAATGGACGATCCGGTCGCGATCGCGCTGATATTCGCTGCGCGGCCCGCGCGCCAGCGATGCCTCGATCCCGAATTCCCGCCCACGGCTGCGCGCCGGATCGCAGGCATAGGGAGCGCGGGTCACGGCCTGGCTCACCCTTCGCCCAGGATCCATTCGACCGCGGCCTCGGCGTGGATCCGGGTGCAATCGTAGACCGGCAGGACATTGGCATCGACATCGACCACCATGTCGAGCTCGGTGCAGCCCAGCACAACGGCTTCGGCCCCGTCCTGCTCAAGGTTGGTGAGGATCGTCTTGAGTTCGCGCTCGGCCTGGCGGGTAGCCTTGCCCTGCAGAAGCTCGTCGTAGATGATCCGGTCAAGCGTTTCGACGAACTGCATTTCCGGCGGCAGCAGCTCGATATCGCGGGCGATCAGCTTCTGCCGGTAGAAGCTTTCGATCATCACATTGCGGGTGCCGATCAGTGCCGCTTTCTTCACCCCGTCATCGGCCATCCGCGCGGCCACGCATTCGGCGATGTGAATGATCGGAACCGACACCGCAGCCTGAACCTGATCGAAAACCTTGTGCATGGCGTTGGCCCCGATCAGCAGCGCCGTGGCCCCCGCAGCCTCAAGCCGGCGGGCCGAATCGGCAAGAACCTCTGCGGCATGCTTCCATTCGTCCGCCCCCGAAAGCCGGGCCATCGACGCGTAGTCGAGGCTTTCGATCAACAAGGGCGCCGAGGCCGGAAAGCCCTTGCGCGCCTGGACCAGACGGTTGATCTGTTCGTAATAGGTACGGGTCGACAGCCAGGACATGCCGCCGATCAGGCCGATCTTGCGCAAACCGATAACTCCTGCGGGAAAGCCCCTGTTTCACGGGGGCAATTAGGCGAGAGCGGCGCGAAGGTCCAGCGTGGCGCTTAGCGCATCCCCGCAATCCAGGCCCGGATCACCGGCTCGGCCTCGCGGTCGCGGCTTTCCCGGCCCAGCTCGGGCATGGCCACCCCGCCTTCGGTGCTGGTGAAGCGATAGACCAGGATCGAGCTGTCGGGATCGCCCGGAACGATGTCAAACTCGTGGCTTCCCGCGCCGCGCCCGGCCGCAACCGGGCGCTTGTTCATGCCGAGAGCGAGCGGGTCCTGCTCCAACCAGCCAAGGTACAGCCCCGAGTTCGACGCGGCGCCCTGCGGGTTGTGGCAATGCGCGCAGTTGGCATCGAGATAGCCCCTGGCTGCCGCGGCGACCGGCGCGCTGGCGCGATCTTCCCACAGGGGGATCCGGCGCGAAACCTGCGGCACCTTGTCAAGCCTGCCCGCCTTGGCGAAAGACCCCAGCCATTGGGCCGAAAGGTTATAGGCCTTGGGTCCGATCGGCATGGTGATGCCCGCCAGGTTGTGGCAATCCTTGCACTGGTTCTTGTTGGGCACACCATAGGAAATTGCCTGGCCCGCCGGCGTAACCAGATCGATCCGCCTGCCCGCCAGCGCCAGCTTCGCCCCGGTTTGCCCGGCATCCCAGACATAGGGGAGCGCTACCCAGCCATCGGCGCGGTGCAACAGCACCCGGGTTTCGATCAGCTTGCCGGCGAAGGCGAAGTGCTTGATCAGCGCCGATCCGACCGGAAGGTCGAGGAGGCCATCGCCTTGCGCCCGCGCCTGCTTGCCGCGTGGAACATAGAGGTACCGGCTCTTTTCGGCACCATCGCTCCACAGCGGCGTCTGCAGACGGTAGGGGGTGACACCGGCGGCAGGGCGGGTCCCCGCATCGTCGGTGAAGAAGCCGAACTCCGCGAGAGTTTGCGGGAAGGATGCGGCCATAACGGCGGTATCGTTGACCTGGCGCGGCGCGGGCTTCGCTGCCAGGACCGCCGCCGAAAGCAGCAAAGCGGCGGCAATCGCTCTCACGGCCGGGCGCGGGCGTCCAGCGCGGAAGGGGCACCCGGTTTGGGTGGGCGCGGCACCGATGCGCCCGGCGCCACCGGCACGATCTGCGGCATGGCGCGCGCCAGGGTCAGCGGTGCGGGCCTGGCCAGTTCCGCCCCCGCGCCCTGAGCGGGGAGGTTGAGCGACAGCGCCCGCGCATCATCGCCGCCCGATGCCAGCGGCGCTTCGCCCAGGCCATCCCACAGCACTGGCGGGAGCGCACCGCCAAAAGCGGCCTTGAGCTGATCGCCACCGGGAAGTTGGGGATCGTCTCCGCCGCCGACATAGGTGTTGTTCACGATCCACACCCCGCGCGGCAGCGGGTTGTAGGTCTTGTCGGTGAAGGGCTTGGGATAGGCCACCACCATCACCTGGCCGGTCGGGTTGGCGACCAGCGTGTTGCCGGTAACGTCGATCAGCTCGTTGGCCATGATCATCACCCCGGTGCCGCGCGGCACCCCGGCGACGATATTGCCCTTGGGCGCGAAATTGGGCGTATCGTTGGCGATCACCAGGTTGTCCGCGATCCGCGTGTTGCCGCCGCCCATCACCGGCAGGTTGGGCAGGTCGAACACCAGGATTCCGCCGGTGTTGCGGGTCACCAGATTGCCGGTGACCAGCGCATCGCGGCTGTTCTCGATCTCGATCCCCGCCACCGATTGCTCGACATAGTTGTAGCGTACCGTGATCGCCTTGGACTGGCCGACATAGATCCCGGCGTCGCTCGCGCCCGAAACCTTGCAGCCATCGACCAGAACTCCGGTGCTGGAGACCGGGTAAATGCCATAGGCACCGTTGGTTTCCTTGGGTCCGCCGGTCCAGGTCACGCGGATGCGGTAATAGACCACATTGTCAGCACCCTTGGACTTGATCCCGTCGCCCCGCGTATTCTCGACCGCGAAATCGCGCAGGGTAACCTCGTCGGAGGTTACCAGCAGCCCTTCGCCCGCGCCCTTCTGGCCGGTGAAATCGAGCACGCTGGCATCCATCCCCGCGCCGCGCAGGGTGACACCGTTGACATCGAGGCTCAGCCCGTCGGTAAGCAGGAAGCGTCCGGCACCAAGTTGCACCGTATCCCCCGGCTCGGCGAGGATCAGCGCCTCCTGGAGGCGCGTCTGCGCGCCCTCGCCAGCGGCGACGTCGATGGTCTTGGCGTGAAGCGGGGCGGCCAGGGCAAGCGCCGAGGCCGCGGCGATGATCGTTATTGGCATCCTCATGGATGCGCATGATGAACTGACAGGTGTGTAAGTCAACCGCGCGGTCAGCGCTTTTCAGGAGCCAGCCCGCTCATGCACAAGGCGGCCGAGCTGGCCGTCACCTCGATCGCCTTGGCATCGCCGACCCGGCGCACCGCGTTGACGTAATCGGCCAGGCTGCGCTTTTCGCCCTTGAGCTGGCGAAGCCGGTTGAGCTGCGGCAGGCTCAGCCGATCGGTCATCCGTTCGGCCATGCAAGCCGAATTGGCTTCTGACAGTCCGGCATCGATCATGGCGCTTTTGACCTGGCCATAGGCCAGCTTGCTGGGCGAACATGCGGCAAGGGCAAGCATCGGCAGGATCAGCGCGGGCTTATTCATCGATATCGCTTCCCTTGAGGCCAATCGGCGGCCGACCTTGCCTGATTCTGGCTTCATGCCAGATGAACGCCGCAGCAAAGATGCCCAGCAGCAGGGCCATGGACTTGCGCGCGGTGCCGGCATCGCCCCAGTTGGCAAGGATCACCCCCGCCCCGGCTCCGATCGCAATTAGCGGAACCAGCGGATGCAAGGGGACCTTGAAGTTGTGGCCCAACAACCCGCGAGCGCGTCCGACGATCACGGCGGCGCCGATCAGGAAATATTCCGCGAAATTGCCGCTGACGATCAGCAGCAAGCGCTTTTCCCCCAACAAAAGACAAGCCGCGCCCAGCGCCGCAAGCACTGTCGTGGCCCCGACCGGCGAGCGCAAGCGCGGATGAACGATCGCCAGCACCCGGTCTACCCCGCCAGGCAGGACTCCATCGCGCCCGATCGCGAAGAGCTGGCGCGAAAGCCCCATGATCGCCGCGATCAACGCGTTGAAGATCGCGGCAACCACGCCCATGGTCACCAACGTGCTCACCGTCGGGCCCGCGGTGATCCGCAGGAATTCGGCCATCGGTGCGTCGGCGGCAAGCACCTGCGGCAGATCGCCGATCGCCAGAACCACCAGCACGACGGGCACCGCAATGGTCACGGCCGCGATCAGTCCGGCCCAGGCGACCACCCGGCCGATCCGGCGGTGGGCCTGGTCCATCTCTTCGGCGAAATACATCGCCCAGCCCGCACCCGCCGCCATCGACATGCCCGAAACCACCGCCAGCGCCATGGTCGCCAGCGAGACCGGCTGCATCGTACCCTGGTTCAGGTGCGACGGGTGGAGCACAACCTCGACGGGAGAACGCACCACATTGCTCGCCCCGGTCCAGGCGAGCACGCCCAGCGCCGCCATTTCCACCGCCAGGAACAGAGCGATGACATGGGCACCGCGCTTGATGTTCAGGCAGGCAATCACCGCGGCCAGCACCATCGCCGCCGCCGAGATCGCCAGCGGCGGCACCCCGGGCAGCAAGGCCCCGGCATAGGATCCCAGTCCAAGCGCGAAAAAGGCTGCAATGGGGAAGATCAGCACCAGCCGCAGCGCCACATAGCCGAAAGTCCAGCGCGGCCCGAGCACGGCATTGAGCGCCGGGTAGAGGCCGCCAGCGCCCGGATAGGCCGCCGCCAGTTCGGCAAACAGCAGCGCGAACAGCGCCGAGAGCACGCCTCCGGCAATGAAGCCAAGCGCCGCGCCAGTCCCCGCCAGATGCAGCACGGCGTTGCCGCCCAGGAAGACCGAAAGCACGGGCGAAAGCGCCGACACCGTAAGCATCAGCACTTCAAGCGGGGTCAGAACCCGCGCGAGCGATCCGGCCACGCCCGATGTCATCGCGCGGCGATCATCATGGCTGGGGTATCCGTCCGGGTCAGCGGGAGATCATGTAGACCACGAACACCGTGACCAGCGCGGTAAGAATCGTTCCCCACTTCACCAGACCCAAAAAGCCAGAGTAGGTCTGCTGGTGCGCCTTCATGTCGTTGCCGCTGGCCATCGTATCAATCCCCCGAAACCGGAATGGTAGGTGCGTTTGGCGCCGCTCTATCGCCGGTGCCCGGCGAGTGCAAGTCGCGCAGCCTTAATCCGGTCTTTACCCAAGCACGCTATCCCCGCGCCCGGTACCAAACGAGGGCAAGCGAAGGGCACTATGGCCGAAGGCGAACCGCGCCTGTTGATGCTGATCGATGATGAACCGGCGCAAAGCCGGCTAATCAGCGCGCTTGCCGCACGCGAAGGCTGGCGCACGCTGGTGGTGCGCGATGCCGAAACGGCGATTGCCACGCTCGGCACCCGTCAGGGCATGCAACTCAGCGCAATCGTGCTCGATCAGTGGGTTCCCGGCGACGATGCCTGCACCCTGATCGCCGAACTCAAGGCTCGCCGCCCTGCCCTGCCGATTCTGATGCTGACGGCCTCGGCCTCGCCGCTGCTCGCGGTCGAGGCGATGCGCGCCGGGGCGACCGACTATCTGGTCAAGCCGATCGCGCCCGATCGCATGCTCGAGGCGCTGCGCATGGCGACCACGCGCGGAGCTCCGCGCGACGAACTTCAACCGCTGACCGAAAAGCTGCCCGTCACGCCCGATTTCGATGCGATGATCGGTGCTGCGCCCACCTTTCGTACTGCTCTGGCGGTGGCCGCCAAGGCCGCGCGCGGCCACGGCCCGGTGCTGATCGAGGGCGAAAGCGGCACCGGCAAGGAAATGCTGGTCCGCGCGATCCAGGCCGCCAGCCCGCGCGCCAAGGCGCCGTTCCGGCTGGTCAATATCGGCGGAATTCCGGCCAACTCGGTTGAGAGCGTGCTGTTCGGCCATGAAAAAGGCGCCTTTCCGGGCGCCTTTGACCGGCATGTCGGGGCGATGCAGCACTGCGATGGCGGAACGCTGGCGCTCGATGAAGTCGATCGCCTGCCAACGGCGGTGCAGGAGCGGCTGCTTGAGGCGATCCAGCGCAGCGATGTCCGCCCGATCGGTGCGCGCCATTCGTTCCGGATCGACCTTCGCATCATCGCCGCGAGCAATCTGCCGCTCAAGGACATGGTGGCGGAAGGACATTTCCTGCCCGAATTGCAGCAGGCTCTGGCCGGTACAACCGTCGTTCTCCCGCCGCTTCGCGAACGCAGCGGTGACATTCCCGCCTTGTCACGCCATTTCCTCGCCCGGATCGGGGAACAGCCGGGGCTGCGGCAGCTCGGGATCACCGACGGCGCGCTGGCGCTGCTCGCAGCCTACGACTGGCCGGGCAATGTTCGGCAGCTTCAGGCCGCGCTGTTCCGCGCCGCAGTGTTTTGCGATGGCGATGCGCTGACCGCCGACGATTTCCCGCAACTGTCCGATCTGCTGGGCGACACTGCCCAGCTCAGCGGAGGCAGCGCGCATGAAAGCGCCGGTGTGGTGCTCTATACCCCCGATGGCAATCTGCGCCCGCTCGAGGAAATCGAGGCCGACGTGATCCGCCTTGCAATCGGCCATTATCGCGGCCGGATGACCGAAGTGGCCCGGCGCCTCGGGATCGGCCGCTCGACGCTCTATCGCAAGCTCAGCGAACTGGGGATTGGCGACGCGGCCTGATCGCGCTAGGTGGCGCCATTCGCTTTCGTTCAGGAGTTCCTCAATTGGTCCAGTGACACCGCCCCGGCGGACGTTTCCCTGATTGTGCGGCGCCGTGCCGCGCCTGACCGATTGTCCTGATCCGAAAGGAATTTTCATGCCCCGTCTGATGGGAAAGACCTGCGTCGTCACCGGCGCGGCGCGCGGAATTGGCCGCGCCATTTGCGAAGCCTTCGTCCGCGAAGGCGCCGAAGTAATCCTGACCGACATCGACCACGCCGCTGGCAAGACGGTCGCCACTGCGCTCGGCTGCAACTTCGTGCCGCTCGACGTGCGCGAGGAAGCGGAATGGGCCGCGCTCGCCCGGCTTGCTCCGGTCTGCGACGTGGTGGTCAACAACGCCGGGATCACCGGTTTTGAAAGCTCAGCCGGGCCGCATGACCCTGAAAGCGCCAGCCTGGCCGATTGGCGCGCGGTTCATGCCACCAACCTTGACGGCACCTTCCTGGGCTGCCGCTATGCGATCGGGGCGATGAAGGCAGCGGGTAACGGCTCGATCATCAACATTTCCTCACGCTCGGGGCTGGTCGGGATTCCCGGTGCGGCAGCCTATGCCAGCTCGAAGGCCGGGGTGCGCAACCATACCAAATCGGTGGCGCTGTGGTGCGCGCAGCAGGGCTGGCGGATCCGCTGCAATTCGCTGCACCCCGCCGCGATCCTTACCGAAATGTGGGAGCCGGTTCTGGGGCAAGGCCCGGACCGCGCCGAGCGCATGGCGGCCTTTGTGGCCGACACTCCGCTCAGGCGCTTTGGCACCGCAGAAGAGGTCGCGGCACTGGCGGTAATGCTTGCCTCGGATGAGGCGAGCTACATCACTGGAGCCGAATTCACGATCGACGGCGGCCTTCTGGCCGGATCGGCAGCCAGCCCGGGATAATCCGGTTCTCCCCTCTTCCCTTTGGCGCGGCTTGTGCCAAGCTGCGCCATCGAGAGGGGAATGTTGCGATGATCCTGTGGGCGGCAATCGTGGGAGCGCTGATCGGGCTTGGCACCGGTGAGGTATTCGGCCTGGTGTTCGGAGGCATTGTCGGCGCGGGCATGGGCGTGTGGCTGCGCACGATCATGGAGAGCGAGGTCCGGCGCGAGGTCGAACGGCAGATCGCAAACCGCGAGCCGGCGCAACATGCGGCGGCAGTGGCGGAACCGCGTTACGAGCCGCCCGCCGCCGCGCCTGCCGCAGCGGTGCCCGTCACTCCTCCCAAGCGGATCGAGCCAGAACCCAAGCCCCAAGCCACTGTTCCCGAGCGCCCCGAGCCCGCACTGGCCCAGAGCTGGCCCGAACAGGCCGTGCGCAGCGAGCCCGTGGTTCGCTCCGGCGGCAGCGATTTCCAACCGGCCAACGAACTGGCCGATCGCATCCGTGACTGGTTCCTGGGCGGCAACACTATCGTGCGCGTCGGGCTGGTGATCCTGTTCGTCGGGCTGGTCTTCCTGGCCCGGCTGGTGGCCCAGGCGGGGCTGTTCCCGATCGAGGCGCGGCTGGCGACGATCGCGCTGGCCGGGGCCGGGCTGCTTGGGTTCGGCTTTAACCGCCGGATCAAGAAACCCGATTTCGCGCTGCACCTGCAAGGCGCGGGGGTGGCGGTGATGTACCTGACGGTCTTCGCCGCGACCAAGGTCTATGAGGTGCTGCCACCGGCGGCGGCCTTCGGTTTCATGGTGGTGATCGCCGCGCTGGGGGCAGCGCTGGCGGTGATGCAGAATTCGCTGGTGATGGCCTTGGCTTCGTTCCTGGGCGGGTTCGCCGTGCCGGTGCTGCTGGGCGGCAAGGCCGAAACGCCCACCGGCCTGTTCACCTATATGACCGTGCTCAATCTGGCGATCCTGGGCATCGCCTGGAAGAAGAGCTGGCGCGCGCTCAATCTGCTGGGATTCTTCGCCACCTTCGCGCTCGCTTCGCTGTGGGGGTTCTCTTCCTACGAAGACCGGCACCTGATGATCTGCCAGCTGTTCCTTGCGATCAGCGTGGCGATCTATCTCGCCACGGCGGTGCTCTATGCCCACAACACCAAGGGGCCGTT
>JAKOWQ010000397.1 GCA_029781465.1 Pseudomonadota bacterium | reverse complement strand
CGGTGCCCGGCTCCACCGTCTCAATCTGGGGCGGTTCGATCCGGCGGATGCTGCGCCGCGGGTCGACCCCCTGCTTCTCTTGAGGCTCCGCGGTCAGCCACTTGTTGTCCAGATAGCAGTCCGCCACTGTCAGCGCCGGCGATTGCGAGCCTTCCAGGACGGCCGCGAAGGCGGCATCGTCGTCGCTGGTGGGCAGCGGCGTCTGGCTGGTGTAGTTGAGCGGCAGCTCTCCCGGCCCGGCTTGCGAGGGGTCATAGACCCGCAGCGCCATGCGATCCGGGTGTTTCCACTGATTGCGGCCTTCTCGGCTGATCTTCCCGGCCACCTCCACCACGTTCCAGGGCTGGTCGCGCGGGTCCAGCAGGTTCAGCGTGATCTCCGGCAGGCCGCCCGTGGTAGAAGGCGCGGAGCCGTACCAGACCAGATTGCCATTGACGCGGATCGGGGAACCGGTTGCCCTCGCCCATTCGGCAATGCCATCCGTGTTGGTGAACCCAGCCGGGTCGATCCCCAGCCGGAAGGGATAATCCACCTCAGCATCGGGTTGAGGCGGGTTCTGCGGAACACTGCCAGCCCGGTCGCGGATAAACATCTGATCGACGCCGAAGTAGGTGGTCCGCCCGAGGCGGTTGCGGTCGGTCACGAAGCGCAGGTAGTTGTTGATTCCGATGGCCTTGAAGGCGATGAGCTCGCGCCGGAAGCGCTGCGAGGCCTCGGCGCCAACCGCCTTGAAGATCGTGGGATCGATCGGATCTCCGTGCTTGAGGTCCTCATACTCCTTATCGATCTCCGCGGCGCTGCCCCGGCGGCCCACCACCTCGATCATGATGAAGCGCGAGAGCGCCGAAGGCTGGTTGACCGCCTTGGCATCCGGCATCACTGGCGCCCTGGGATCGTTGTTTGGGTTATAGGTGACGCGCAGCAGGAAGCGCGAATCGCCCAGGTTGTAGCGCACGTAGCCACCCACGTCGTTGCTGGGGTCGTTATCTCCCTTGTTATCGAACGGCTGGATCCAATAGTAATCCGGATCATCGGGGCGCACCACGGCGGGCGTGTAGGAGGCGCGGGGGCGCCAATCGGCTCCCAGCTCGCTGGTCGTCAGGTTGGTATCAGCAAAGCGAATGCCCGCCTCGGCAGCGGAGTACTCGTTCGCCGCGGCCACGCTCTCCTCGGCATGCCCC
>JAKOWQ010000392.1 GCA_029781465.1 Pseudomonadota bacterium | reverse complement strand
TTGCCGGTGCTGTTCTTCTTGGCGGTGGCGATGCTCTATCCCTTCGCGGTCGGCCCCGACGCGGTGCTGCTGGGGCGGACTGGCGGCGGGGTGATCTGGGTGGCGGCGCTGCTCGCCGCGATCCTGCCGCTCGACCGGCTGGTCGAACCCGATCTTGAGCTGGGCTTTTTCGATCAATGGGCGCTGCGCGGGATCGGCGAGGAATGGATCATGGCGATCCGCATTCTCGCCCACTGGCTGAGCTTCGGTCCGCCGCTGATGCTGGCGGCACTGCCGGCCTCGGCGCTGGTCGGGATCGACGGCGACAAGCTGCGGCTGGTGGAGATCGGCCTCCTTGCCGGCACGCCGGGACTGGCCGCGCTGGGAGTGATGGTCGCCGCGATCACCGCCGGCCTGCGCGGCGGCGCGGCGCTGGGCGGCCTGCTGGTGATCCCGCTGGCGGTACCGCTGCTGGTGTTCGGTGCGGGCAGCCTGGCGGTGGGCGGAACAAGCGGCCTGGCGCTGACCGCTGCCGTCAGCCTGGTGCTGCTGGCGATCGCCCCCTTCGCGGCAGGCGCTGCGATTCGGGCTGGGCGGGGTTAGGTTCTAAGCCCGCCTCAATCTACCCAGATGGTTCAGAATCCTAGGCCGCCTGCCCGGAACACCAACATATCTGTCCTGTGAACTTCGGCCCTTGGAATCCGATACATTCACAGTGAATTCTTCAAGCAAGCTACCGCCAGAATATCGCGCCGTCAGATGAGCAAATTCCGAAACATCAAAATTGTGTCGTCTGCAAAGATCTGGAAGTGCCTCTGAATACAGCTTGATTGCCCGTTGCAGCGTTGCCGACGGCTTTGCTCCAGACGTGGTCCCGTCCAAGAAGTCGACCTCGATGTAACCTTCGGGCGAGTTTGCTGCCTCTTTAAAGACATACATTTCGTAGACTCCAATCATCAAGCCAATCCCGCTGGCCAGAGAGTCCGCGATATTATGCCCAACAGCCCTGAGGGTTCCTAGCTTCATTCAGTCCTCAATATGGCGGCCGATCCAGCCCCTTCGGGCTCAAGGTAAACACCTCGCAGCCGTCCTCGGTGATTCCGATCGAGTGTTCGAACTGGGCGGAAAGCGAGCGGTCGCGGGTTACGGCGGTCCAGCCGTCTTCCAGCATCTTCACCCCCGGTTTGCCCAGGTTGATCATCGGCTCGATGGTGAAGAACATGCCGGGCCTCAGCACCGGCCCGGTCCCGGCGCGGGCGGCGTGCACCACTTCGGGGGCATCGTGGAACAGCCGGCCCAGGCCATGCCCGCAGAATTCGCGCACCACGCCGTAACGATGCTTTTCGGCATGAGCCTGGATCGCCGCACCGATATCGCCCAGGTGCTTGCCCGGTTTCGCCTGCTCGATCCCGATCATCAGACATTCGTAGGTCACATCGACCAGTCGCCGCGCCTTCAGCGGCACGTCTCCGACCAGATACATCCGGCTGGAATCACCGTGCCAGCCATCGAGCAACGGGGTGACGTCGATATTGACGATATCGCCGTCCTTGAGCGTGCGCTCCGAGGGGATGCCGTGGCACACCACCTGGTTGATCGAGATGCAGCACGAATGGGCATAGCCGCGATAGCCCATTGTCGCGGGCACGGCGCCGTTATCGAGGGTGAATTCGCGCACGAAGTTGTCGAGCGCTGCGGTGCTCACCCCCGGCTGAACCAGTGGCACCAGCGCGTCGAGCGTTTCGGCGGCCAGCCGCCCGGCCTTGCGCATGCTTTCGAAGGCCTCTGGCCCGTGCAGCTTGATCGTGCCGTCGCGCAGCTGGGTCTCGGTTCCGGTTACGGTCTGATATTGTGTCATCGCGCAGCCATATAGTCACAATCCGCGCAAATGGCTATTGCCGCCCCGATGACCGACAAGAACGCACCGATCCAGCCCGACAAGGGCCAGAAAGCCACCCCGATCCACCTGGTCGACAAGAAGGGGCTGGAGAGCTTCATCAAGGGCCTGTCCGCCCCCCAGCGCGCAGCGCTGGCGGCGCAGAAGTTCGAAGCCGAGGGCTATTCCCACGCGATCCTGCCCGATGGCGATCACTGGATGGTGGTTTCGGGCGTGGCCAATACCGAAAGCCTTTCCTCCTGGTGCATGGCCAGGCTGGCCGAAGTCCTGCCCGCGGGCACCTATCGCCGCGTGGGGGGAGAGCCGGGACCGGCGCTGTTCGGCTGGGTGACCGGCCAATATGCCTTCGACCGCTATCGCAAGGACCCCGTACCCACCGGTCCGCGCGTGCTGCTGACCGGCGAGGTCAAGGCCATCGCGCCGGTGCTGGCCGAGGCGGCTGCGGTCATGCTGGTGCGCGATCTGGTCAACACCCCGGCCGAGGACATGGGGCCCGCCCAGCTTGAGCACGAGGCGCAGATCGTCGCCAAGGCCCACGGCGCCGAGTTCAAGGTAACCGCCGGCGATGCGCTCGAACGCGGGTTCCCGATGGTTCACGGCGTGGGCCGCGCCGCCGCGCGCAGCCACGCGCCCCGGATGATCGAGCTGACCTGGGGCGATCCCAAACACCCCCGCGTGGCGCTGGTCGGCAAGGGGGTGTGCTTCGATTCGGGCGGGCTCGACATCAAGCCCAGCGCGGGCATGCTGCTGATGAAGAAGGACATGGGCGGCGCGGCCCACGCCCTGGCGCTGGCACGGCTGGTGATGGAAAGCGGCCTCAAGGTGCGGTTGCATCTGCTGATCCCGGCGGCCGAGAACGCGGTTTCGGGCAATGCTTTCCGCCCCGGCGATGTACTGCGCAGCCGCGCCGGGCTTTCGGTCGAGATCGGCAACACCGACGCCGAAGGACGGCTGGTGCTGGGCGATGCGCTGGCCCGCGCGGGCGAGGAAAACCCCGAACTGGTGATCGACTTCGCCACCCTGACCGGCGCCGCGCGCGTGGCGCTGGGGCCGGACCTGCCCGCGCTGTTCGCCCGAAGGGACGAGACCGCCGAGCAGATGCTCGCCGCCGGGGTGGCGAGCGATGACAAGTGCTGGCGCCTGCCGCTGTTCGATGGCTACCGCGAATACCTCAAGAGCGACATAGCCGATCTCAACAACTCCAGCTCCAACGGCTTTGCCGGGGCCTCGGTCGGGGCGCTGTTCCTCGATCGCTTCGTGCCCGAGGGGGTGGACTGGGCCCACTTCGATACCTTCGCCTGGCGCCCCGCGGCCAAGCCCGGGCGCCCCAAGGGCGGCGACGCGCTGGGGCTGCGTGCGGCCTGGGGGCTGTTGAAGGCCAGGTATGGATAACTTGATCCCGGGCGACCCTGCGGCTAATCGCCCGATCTTCGCATTCGGGGGGAATACCGATTTGACCGCCACTGCCATTCCCAGCGGGCAACTTGCCCTCAAGGGTCCGGCCGAGAAGCTCGACGCGGCGCACTGGCCGGTGCGCGGCGATCTCGCGCATATTCGCCTGGCGGGGCGCTGCTTCGTGCCGCACTATGCCGTGCCGATGGAACGCCGCGTGACGGCGGGCGGTGCCGATCTGCTGGCCGATGGCAAGGAAGGTGCCGAAGTGCGCGACACGCTGGCAGGCGGAACCCTGTTCAACGTGCTCGACATCACCGGCGGCTGGGCCTGGGGCCAGGTCGGAGAGGATGGCTTCGTCGGCTATCTGCCGGTTGCCTTGCTGGAAGAGCGACGAGGCTGAAGCTTCCCTCACCCCCGTTCGCCCTGAGCTTGTCGAAGGGCTGTCGTTTTCGGGGCCGGGCGCATGACCGCAAGACGACGTGCAGTCCTTCGACAAGCTCAGGACAAACGGGCTTGTTGTTGGCATTGAGCCGGTTCCCAACTTGAGTAATTTCCCATGACCCATACTGTTTTCATCGATGGCGCCGCCGGAACCACCGGACTCGAGATTGTCGAGCGGCTGGGGCCGCGCGCCGAATTCGAGCTGCTGCTGCTTGACGAGCAGCAGCGCAAGAGCGCCGAGGCCCGGCGCGACGCTTACCACGCCGCCGATTTTGCGGTGCTCTGCCTGCCCGACGATGCCGCGCGTGAGGCACTGCACCTGGCCGAGGGCAGCAAGGTGCGGATCGTCGATGCTTCGTCCGCCCACCGCGTGGCCGAAGGCTGGACCTATGGCTTTCCCGAACTGATCGGGCGCGAGGCTGTGGCCGGGGCGAGTCGGGTTTCCAACCCCGGGTGCTACCCCACCGGATTCCTCGCGCTGGTGGCGCCTCTGGTCCGCGCGGGACTGCTGCCGGCCGACTGGCCCTACAGCGTCAACGCCGTTTCGGGCTATTCGGGCGGGGGCAAGGCGCTGATCGCTCGCTTCGAGGACGATCCGGACATCGCCTTTCGCGATTATGGCCTGGCCCTGGGGCACAAGCACGTGCCCGAAATGCAGCGCTATGCCGGCCTTTCCCATCCGCCGCTGTTCGCCCCGGCAGTGATCCCGGCGCACCGCGGGATGGTGGTGGAAGTGCCGCTGCAACTGGCCGCCATGCCGGTGGCGGGATCGCCCGAGGTGCTGCGGATGGCGCTGGTGGAATTCTACGGCGCCAGCCCGATCGTGACCGTGCACGACCAGCCATGCGACGAATTGCTTCTCCGCCGCTCGATGCAACCGACAGACCGGCTCGACCTGTGGGTGTTCGGATCGGCCGACGGCGCGCAGGCCCGCCTCGTCGCCCGGCTCGATAACCTCGGCAAGGGCGCCAGCGGCGCGGCGGTGCAGAGCCTCAACCTGATGGCGGGGCTGGAAGAAACGGCGGGGTTGGCGCTTTGAACTAGCGTAGGCGTTCAGAACGCGCGCAAGCATCAGACCAAGCCGCGCCAACCATGTCTTGCAGACGATCCATCGCTTCCTTCGGCAATAAACGCGCGTTGGCTTCCATCTTAGTCCAGGACGAACGAGAATAGCTGAATTCGGTCGCAATCTCATCAATCGACCAGCCCAGCACGTCGCGAGCCACGCGCAATGGGAAAACACCGAAGATGAGGTTTTCGCCCGTCCTCCAAACTTCCTCGGTGCTTTTCCGAAACGCGTCAAAGCGCTCAGCGGCTGCCTCGACTGCCACCTGTGGCTTGCGCCCTTGTTCCCATGCATCGAGTGTCGTTGGAGAAATCTCCAACGCCACCGCAGCCTGATTCAAAGACAGCTCCGCTTTTACCCGAGCCTTGCGTAGGTCTCTGCCCCATGCGACAAGGTCAACGGGCGGAAACTCCAGTATATCCGCCATTTACTTTACTCCATTCATAAAAAAAGAATCGTCCCGGAGCGCTCCCGTCCGAAGCCATCCGGCGAACGGGGCGCCCTGATTACCGGGATCAGGATTAGAAGGCCGCTATGCCGCCTGGCAGTTCGCCGAAGCGATCAGCACCTTGATGCGCGCGCTTGCTTCGGCCATGTGCTCGTCCGCCGCCAGCGCGGCGCTAGAGCGTTGATCAACTGCGATGCTATGCGCGGCATGCCCGAGTTCGATCACGATACGCTTCAGAAGGTAAGACGAACCACGGCAGACTGAAGCGTTGGGCATGAAGTGGCGAACAATGCGTTCAACCGCCAATTCTGCCGCAATGACATGCGAAGTACGCCATGGGCTCTTACCCAACCGATCGAGCCACAACTCTTGTTGTGCCTTGAGCAGGCGGATCGGCTCAACCATCCGGCGAGGAAGGACGAGCGGGTTGCCCTTGATCCGCGCAAAGGTTCCGTCGAAATTCGTATCGACGATCACCGGTTCACCGCCAATGCTCAGCGGCAAGGGACGGTCGCGTCGTTGATCCCCATGCATCTCCATGATTACGTGGATTCGCTGCATCAGAAAGACATAGTCATCACTGTTGCCCATCTTCGCCCTCCGCCAGAGCCAATTGCGGATGCCAGCCCTGATCTACCTAAATAGTGGCAAAAAATTTTCCATATGGCAAGGGTATTTCTACCCGCCAGTCGCAATCCATTCCGATAGCGTCCAAAAAATAGGCAGCCTATGCCTAAAAACTGGGCAATCTTGCCGGGGCATGCACATTCCAAAAATTTCGCAAACCCCACATCAGCGATTCAAATATTGCGAATCCGCTCTTTTCGTAACGTCGCTCTTGGCTTACGGCCTCTTGCAGGCCGCTGGCACGATTCTTGATAGGATCGGGGCATTGGCAAAGAGAATCCCGGGCCGCTCGGGCGGAACCGGCTTGCTGCGCAGGGGACACAAAGCGTGAAAAAGATCGAAGCGATCATCAAACCGTTCAAGCTCGACGAGGTGAAGGAAGCGCTGCACGAAGTCGGCGTCTCGGGCATCACCGTGACCGAAGCCAAGGGCTTTGGCCGCCAGAAGGGGCACACCGAGCTCTATCGCGGCGCCGAATACGTGGTCGATTTCCTGCCCAAGGTGAAGCTTGAGGTGGTGGTCGATGACGCACTGGCCGGGCGCGTGGTCGAGGCGATCGCCGGCGCCGCGCAAACCGGACGGATCGGCGATGGCAAGATCTTCGTCATCCCGGTCGAAAGCGCGCTGCGCATCCGCACCGGCGAGCGCGACAACGACGCAATCTGACCAGACATTCTCCGCATTCCCAAGCACTCCAAACGAACCGGCTCCGGCCGCTGAGAAAGGCAGAACATGAGCAAGGCAAAGGACATCATCAAGCGCATCAAGGAAGAAGAGATCGAATGGGTCGACCTGCGCTTCACCGATCCCAAGGGCAAGTGGCAGCACCTGACCATGTGCTCGGGCGTGATGGGTGAGGACGAGCTGGAAGATGGCCTGATGTTCGACGGCTCGTCGATCGAAGGCTGGAAGGCGATCAACGAGAGCGACATGATCCTCAAGCCGGATCTGACTTCGGTCTTCATCGATCCGTTCAGCGCCACCCCGATGATGATCATCAACTGCGACATCGTCGAGCCTTCGACCGGCGATCTCTATGGCCGCGATCCGCGCAGCACCGCCAAGCGCGCCGAAGCCTATGTCAAGGCGAGCGGCGTGGGCGACACCGTCTACGTCGGCCCCGAAGCCGAATTCTTCATGTTCGACGACGTGCGTTTCTATGACGGCTACGATGGCAACGGCTTCAAGATCGACGACATCGAGCTGCCGACCAATTCGGACACCAAGTACGAAGCCGGCAACCTGGCGCACCGTCCGCGCGCCAAGGGCGGCTATTTCCCGGTCGCGCCGGTCGACAGCGCCGTGGACATCCGTGGCGAGATGGTTTCGACCATGCTCGAAATGGGCCTGCCCTGCGACAAGCACCACCACGAAGTGGCCAGCGCCCAGCACGAGCTTGGCCTGACCTTCGGCACCCTGGTGCAGACCGCCGACCGCATGCAGGTCTACAAGTATGTCGTCCACCAGGTGGCCCAGGCCTATGGCAAGACCGCGACTTTCATGCCCAAGCCGATCATGAAGGACAACGGATCGGGCATGCACACCCACATCTCGATCTGGGACGGCGGCAAGCCGCTGTTCGCGGGCAATGGCTATGCCGGCCTGTCGGATATGTGCCTCTACTTCATCGGCGGCGTGATCAAGCACGCCAAGGCGCTCAACGCCTTCACCAACCCGACCACCAACAGCTACAAGCGTCTGGTGCCGGGTTACGAGGCGCCGGTGCTGCTGGCCTATTCGGCCCGCAACCGTTCGGCCTCGTGCCGCATCCCCTATGGCGCGGGCGACAAGGCCAAGCGCGTGGAATTCCGCTTCCCCGATGCGATGGCCAACCCCTACCTGTGCTACTCGGCGCTGCTGATGGCCGGTCTCGACGGGATCAAGAACAAGATCCATCCGGGCGAAGCCATGGACAAGAACCTTTACGATCTGCCGCCGGCCGAACTCGCCGCCGTGCCGACCGTGTGCGGTTCGCTGCGTGAAGCGCTGGAAAGCCTGGAAGCCGATCACGACTTCCTGCTGGCCGGCGGGGTCTTCACCAAGGACCAGATCGACGCCTACATCGAACTGAAGTGGCCCGAAGTGCTGCGCTGGGAAACCACGCCTTCGGCCGTCGAATTCGACATGTACTACAGCGCCTGATCCGCGTTCAATCGATCACCGAGGGGGCGTCCGGAGCGATCCGGGCGCCCTTTTCGCTTGTCCGGAACCGGCCGCCGGGATCTCAGGCTATCCTGGCTACCGGGCGGGAAATCAGCGCATCGAGCTGTTCGGCACTCATCGGTCGCCAGTGGTAATAGCCCTGGATCAGGTCGCACCCGGCATCGACCACCAGCTGATTCTGGTGACGGGTCTCTACCCCTTCGGCGACGGTCCGGGTCTTGAGATCGCGGCCCAGCGCGATGATTGTGCGCAAGATCGCCTGGGCGTTGAGATCGTTCTCGATGTTCTGCACGAAGGTGCGATCGATCTTGATCCGGTCAAACTGGAACATGCGCAGATAGCCAAGGCTTGAATAGCCGGTGCCGAAATCGTCGAGCGCCACGCTGAAGCCCAGCTCCTTGAGCGCCGCCAGGGCCTGGAAGGCGC
Organism: Pseudomonadota bacterium; assembly: GCA_029781465.1. Taxonomy (GTDB): domain Bacteria; phylum Pseudomonadota; class Alphaproteobacteria; order Sphingomonadales; family Sphingomonadaceae; genus Novosphingobium. Next base: position 29,976 of record JAKOWQ010000392.1, on the reverse strand, counting down.
TCGATCGGCGCTCCATCAGCACACCCTCGGTCACTTCGAAGGTGATCCGCGAGGTCGGCACGCGGTATTCGCGCACCAGCACCTCAAGATCCTCGATAAAGCCGGGCGCGGATAGCTGGACGGGCGAGAGGTTCGCCGAGATGTGGAGTGTCGGCCAGGCCCGGCAACATTCAAACAGGCGGCGCAGCATCCACCAGCCCAGCAGCTGCATCAGCCCGGTCTGCTCGGCCACCTCGACAAAGCTGGTCGGGCTGATCTCGCCCAGCTCGGGATGGTGCCAGCGCAGCAGCGCCTCGGCCCCCTCGATCGAATTGTCGCTTGCCCGCACGATCGGCTGAAACGCCAGATCGAGCGAATCCTGCTGCAGCGCCTTGCGCAGCTCGGTCTCGAGTTCGAGCCGGTGGCTCACCTCTTCGGCCATGTCGGGCGAAAAGGCCCGCCAGCGCGCGCGTCCGCGCTGCTTGGCGCGGTAGAGCGCCATATCTGCCTTGCGCAGCAGGTCCGAGGCGGTCTGCGCCTGGTGCGGCGCCCAGCTGATCCCGAACGATGCCGTGATATCGATGCTCCGCCCGCCCAGCGCGAAGGGCGCGGCAAAGATGCCTTGCAATTCACGCCCCAAGCGCTTGATTCCATCCGCTTCGACCGGGGCGACGCGCAGCAGGGCGAATTCGTCGCCGCCCAGCCGGGCCAGGACGTCGCCTTCGGCCAGCCGTGGTAGGCAGCGCCGCGCGACCTGCCGGATCAGTTCGTCGCCGGCATCGTGACCCAGAGTGTCGTTGATGACCTTGAAGTGATCGAGATCGCACAGCGCGATCACCACCACACGGTCGGGCGTGCCGGCGATTTGCTTGAGCGCCTGCTCCACCTGAGCGGCAAAGCTGGCCCGGTTGGGCAGCCCGGTCATGGCGTCGTGCTTGGCCTCGTGGATGGCCTGGGCCTCACGCGCGCGAAGCTGGGCCAGGGTGGCAAGCAGCATCCGCGCCACCGCCCAGCCACTGAACAGCAGCGCCAGCAGAAAGCAGATCAGCGCGATGACGATCGGGCGCATCCGCGCCTGCACCGCCGATCCGCGCGGGACCGATTTCCATTCGAACCAGCCGAGATTTTCGCCCGACGAGCCAACCAGCGGCAAGGCGTTGCGATCGGTCCGCGCCGTTGCACTGCCCCTCGCCTCCATCTGCTCGAGCAGCAGCGACTGCCCCATTTCATTGAGGAATGCGCGGTCGAAGAAGCGGATCGCAACCAGGTGGTTCGGTGTGCGTTTGAGCAACGAATAGTCGGTATCCGGCAGGATCGAGGCGATAGTCAGCTCGGCGGGGTGGCCATCGAAGCGGACTTGCAGGTGCGACCAGCGGGTCAGCGGATGGCCCTCGCGATCGACCGGCCAGAGCGTGTCTTCCAGCCGCACTGTCCCCTGCATCCGCCCGAACACCGAGCGGTTGGTGGCAATCCGGGCAAGCTCGCCGCGTACCTGCGGCGCGATCGCCGCATAGTCCGCACCGGGATAGACGCTGTCTTGCTTCCAGGCGCGCAGCAGCCGCCCCTCTGGATCGACCAGGAACAGGCGATGATAGCCGAAGTTGTCGTAGAGGAAGTCCCCGATGTAATTGTCGGCCCAGGTCGGATCAAGCCTGGTCCCGGCGGACCGGAAGGCATCGTCCCAGGTGATCTGCACCTTCTGCTGGGCGAGCGAGGCAGACCCGGCGCGGTCGAGATAGTTCGCGACCAGCTGCTGTTCGGCGACGCGATCGAGCGCGTTGACGTTGCCGACCGCGTGGCGAAAGCTGAGCAGCACCGCAAGCACCAGCGCGATCAGCACGCCAAGCGCGGTCAGCACCGCGACATTGGCGCCAACCTCGGCCCGCGCGCTGCGCGCGAGCCAGTCCGGTATCCGGGTCCATCGTCCCATGGCGCCCGGATGCCATAACAAGGTTAATTTCGCGTTTGCCATTCGGGCCGGTGAAATTGCGCGATTTCCATTTTCCTACATGGCGCAAACCTGCCTAATTGCTGGGCCTCGATTCCGACGCGAGGCTGCCCACATGCAACCTGAAACCTCCCCAGATGCGCTTGCCCCGCCGCCTGGCGCAAATCCCCCCCCGCCCCCGCGCACCGGGCCGGCCGGCCTTGCGTTGATCCGCCAGTTCGAGAGCTGCGCCAGAAGGCGCGCCGACGGCTGCTATGAGGCCTATCCCGATCCCGGCACCGGCGGGGCGCCCTGGACCATCGGCTGGGGCGCCACCGGGGCGGGTATCGGGCCGGGCACGGTCTGGACGCGGGACCAATGCGATGCGCGCATGGCCAGCGATCTCGAACGCTTTGAGCGCGAGGTGCACCGCGCGATCGGCCAGGCCCTGACCAGCCAGAACCAGTTCGATGCCCTGGTCAGCTTTCACTACAACACCGGCGCGATCGCCCGTGCCACCTTGACCCGGCTGCACAAGGCCGGAGATTTCGGGCGCGCCGCGCAGGAATTCGCCCGCTGGAACCGCGCCGGCGGGCGCGTCCTCGCCGGGCTGACCCGCCGCCGCGCCGCCGAGGCCGCGCTCTATCGTCGCAACTGAGCCGCGCCGTATCGATTGCAGCTTGCAATCTTTCCCCGCGAACCCGAAATACCCTGGGTTAACCGGTCCATTAAGGGAGATTCGAGGATGCGCGAGCTGCTGCAACACTACATCGACGGCAAATGGGTGGACAGCGAGGGCGGCGTGCGCCGCGAGGTCATCAATCCCGCCACCGAGGAACCCTGCGCCGTGATCAGCGTCGGCACCAAGGCCGATGTCGACAAGGCCGTCGCCGCCGCGCGCCGTGCCTTCAAGAGCTGGAGCCAGACCACCCGCGAGGAACGGCTCGCGGTGCTGGGGCGGATCATCGAGGAGTACAAGAAGCGCACCGGCGATCTCGCCGCCGCGATGGCCGAGGAAATGGGCGCGCCGCTTTCCTTCGCCGCGACCGCGCAGGTCGGCGCCGGAATCGGCGGCTTCACGGGCACGATCGCCGCGCTCAAGGACTTCAGCTTCATGGAAGACGGCCCCGGCTTCAAGGTTGCCTATGAACCGATCGGGGTGGTCGGCATGATTACGCCGTGGAACTGGCCGCTCAACCAGATCGCGCTCAAGGTCGCCCCGGCGCTGGCGGCGGGCAACACGATGGTACTCAAACCCTCGGAAGAATGCCCCACCAATGCCAAGATCTTTGCCGAGATCCTTGACGCGGCGGGCGTGCCGCCGGGGGTGTTCAACCTCGTCCAGGGCGATGGGCCGACCACCGGCAATGCGATCAGCTCGCACCCCGATATCGAAATGGTCAGCTTCACCGGCTCGACCCGCGCCGGCATCGCGGTGGCGATCGCCGCCGCGCCGACGGTCAAGCGCGTGCACCAGGAACTGGGCGGCAAGAGCCCCAACCTGGTCCTGCCCGATGCCGATCTGGCCACCCAGCTCCCCGCCGTGGCGATGGGGCCGCTGGTCAACACCGGGCAATCGTGCATCTCGCCCACCAAGGTCCTGGTCGCCAAGGACCGCGAGGCCGAGGTGGTGGCGTTCTACAAGAACATGTATTCGCACACCCCCGTCGGCGATCCGATGGCCGAAGGCCAGCACCTCGGCCCGGTGGTCAACAAGGCGCAGTATGACAAGGTGCGCGAGCTGATCCAGTCGGCGATCGATCAGGGCGCGACGCTGGAAACCGGCGGCACCGATCTGCCCGCAGGCGTCAACCGCGGCTATTACATCCAGCCGACGGTGTTCTCGGGCGTCACCCCCGACATGCGGATCGCGCAGGAGGAAATCTTCGGCCCGGTCGCCACGATCATGACCTACGACGATCTCGATCAGGGGATCGAGCTCGCCAATGCCACGGAATACGGCCTTTCCGCCGCGATCACCGGCGATCCGGCCAAGGCCGCAAGCGTCGCGCCCAAGCTGCGCGCGGGCATGGTCGCGATCAACAACTGGGGCCCCAGCCCCGGCGCCCCGTTCGGCGGTTACAAGCAGAGCGGCAACGGCCGCGAGGGCGGCCTGGCCGGGCTCAAGGATTTCATGGAAATGAAGTCAATCTCGGGCCTGCCGGCCTGATCCCGGCACCAGCCGGAAACGCGAAGCCCCTCCCCTTGCGGAGGGGCTTTTCGTTTCAGCCGTCGACCCGGTACTGCACCTGGCCGCCGTGGGCGCCATCCTTGGTGCTGCCGTCGAGCGGATCGGCATCGCTGCGGCGCATCGCTGCGGCCTGGGCGATCAGGCGATCGTGCTCGGCATCGCCGAGGCGCACCCAGCCATCGCGGCTCAGCCGCTCGAGCGGGCGATAACGGACCTTGTACTGCATCCGCGCCGATCCTTCGACCCAATAGCCAAGGTAAACGAAAGGCAGGCCTTCGGCGGCAGCGCGGCGGATGTGATCGAGGATGATGTAATTGCCAAGCCCGGTGCGGTTGGTCTCATCGGTCTCGTAGAAGCTGTAGATCATCGACAGGCCATCGCCCTGCCGATCGGTCAGGCAGGCGCCGACCAGACGGCCGGGCGATCCATCAATGGTCGGCTCGCGGTATTCGATCACCCAGGTATCGACCGGGGTGTGTTCGACCATGTCGGCAAAATCGACCTCGTCCATGTTCGCCATGCCCCCGCCGGGGTGACGGGCGCCGAGGTAGCGTTGCAGCAGCTCGAACTGCTCGACCGTCGACCACGGGCGGCAGACTGTCGCCACCAGGTCGGAATTGCGCTTGAGATTGCGCTTCTGCGTCGAGGAAGGGCGGAATTCGCCCGCCACCACCCGCACCGAAACACAGGCGGCGCAATCGACACAGCTGGGGCGATAGGCCACCGTCTGGCTGCGGCGAAACCCGATCCGGCCCAGCGCATCGTTGAGCTGATCGGCATGATCGCCGCGCAGCTCTGTGAACACCTTGCGCTCGCTCCTGCCCGGCAAATAGGGGCACGGTGCCGCGCTGGTGACGAAGAACCGGGGAAAACGAACGGGGGCCGTCACGGGCGGGGCGAGTCCTCTGGTCAGATAACGCCAGGCACTATGCCCAGCGCCATGCGGCGTTGAAAGCTTTTTAACTACAAAACACGGTTAGCCGATGCTTAATTTGCACAGCGCAGCGCAAGGCTGCGGGGTTGCGGGCGCAAAACGGGACAGCGCCAGGGTGCTTAGTTAAGCTCGACCTGATCGACCGCGTAACCCTTTTCGCGCAGGGTTTCGACCAGTGCGTCAAGCTGGTCCTTGTCGCGCGCCTCGCACTCGATGTCGGTAATCAGTCCCTTGGCGGGCAGGTGCGTGAAGATCCGCTGGTGGTAGATCTCGATGATGTTGACGTTGTGACGATCGAACTCGCGCATCACCTTGAACAGCGCGCCAGGACGATCCTGCAACGTCAGGCGCAGGCGGGCGAGGCGCCCCGAGCGGGCCAGATCGCGCAGCAGCACGTTGGCGAGCAGACGGGTGTCGATGTTGCCGCCGGTGATCGGAATGCCGATCTTGCGGCCCTTGAAGCGCGCCGGATGGGCCAGCACCGCTGCCAGCCCCGCCGCGCCCGCGCCCTCGACCACGGTCTTTTCGATCTGCAGCAGCAGCGAGACCGCGCGCTCAAGCGCGCTTTCGCTGACCAGCACCATGTCGTCGAGCAGCCTGCGCAGCACCGCCGAGGTGAACTCACCAGGCTCTTTCACCGCGATTCCCTCGGCCAGGGTATCCCCGCCGCAGGGCAGCTCGTTGTGCTTGAGCCGGTTGTACATCGAGGGAAACAACTCGGCCTCAACCCCGATCAGCGCGATGTCGGGCTTGATCGCCCGCGCAGCCACCCCCATTCCCGAAGCCAGCCCGCCCCCCCCGACCGGGATCACCAGCATCTCGAGATCGGGAACCTCTTCCAACATTTCCAGCGCCACGGTGCCCTGCCCGGCGGCGACATGGGGATCGTCGAAGGGATGGACAAAGGTCAGCCCCAACTCGTCCTCGAGCTTGCGGGCATGGGCATAGGCCTCATCGAAGGTCTCGCCTTCGAGTACCACCTTGCCGCCCACCGCCTCGGTCTGCATCACCTTCACCGTCGGGGTGGTGCGCGGCATGACGATCGTCACCGGCACGCCAAGCCGGGTGCCGTGATAGGACAGCCCCTGGGCATGGTTGCCGGCCGATGCGGCGATCACCCCGCGGTTGGCCTTGTCCCCCCCAAGCATCAGGATCGCGTTGAGCGCACCGCGTTCCTTGTAGGCGGCGGTGAACTGGAGGTTCTCGAACTTGAGCCAGATATCCGCCCCGGTTATCTCGGACAGGGTACGGCTGTAATCCATCGCGGTACGCACCACCGCGCCCTCGATCCGCCCAGCCGCCGCGCGCACATCGTCAATGCCAAGCAGAGCAGCGTGGCTCGCAGATTCCGGGGAAAGCGGCTTGTCCATCGCGGCGCGCCGTAAACCAAAGCGAATGGCCATGCAAACGGCTTGGGAGCACGGCGCGAGGGAATATTCCGTTAAGCACGTCTGTTTCCCAACCTGCCATTCAATCGTTCTATTGCCGGACACAGGCCGGGGTTTGCATCGGCCGGGGGGAGCGGGGATTTGAGCATCTTCACGAAAGCGCTGCGACCGGCGGCCCTGGGTGCCGCAATGGCGGCGCTCGCCCCCGCACCGGCCCATGCCGGGGCGACGCAGGTCGCCGGTGTCAACGCCCAGGTGCTGGAGGAAATCCAGTTCGCGGTCCTGCTCGACATGAACTTCGGCAAGGTCGTCTCGAACGGGTCCGCGGGTGTGCTCGATCTCGATCCCAATGCCGGGCGCGCCTGCGATCCGACGCTGATCTGCACCGGTGCCTTTGCCGCCTCGCAGCTCAGGCTGACCGGTTCCGATGCCTTTGTGCAGGTCAACTTCTCGCCCACCTTCCTGCTTACCGGCCCGGGCGATCCGATGGTGGCCGAGCCGCAGTTCCCCGGCGGTCCCGGAACGGTGGTGCAATTGACCGGGGGCGAGGCCGTGGTCCGTTTCGGCGCCAAGCTCTACGTCAACGCCAACCAGGCCCCCGGCACCTACAGCGGCGATTTCTCGGTTTATCTCGAATACAACTGAGCGGCTGGATTTGCGGCCCCAAGCGTCTAAAGACGGGGCATGACCGAAGCCAAGAACGTATCCTTCCTGGGCCTGGGCGTGATGGGCGGCGCGATCGCGCGGCACATCGCCGCGGCAGGCCATCGCCTGACGATCTACAACCGCACACCGGCGCGGGCCGAGAAATGGCAGCAGGCCAACCCCGGCCTTGCCGTGCGGGTGGCGACAAGCCCCGCCGAAGCCGCCGAGGGCGCCGATGTGGTGCTGACCTGCGTGGGCAACGACGATGACCTGGCCGATGTCGTGCTGGGCCCGACGGGGGTTTTCACCACCGCGCGGCCCGGCGCGGTGTTCATCGATCACACCACGGTTTCGGCCCGGATCGCCCGCCAGATCGCGGTCGAAGCGCGCGACTTGATGGTTCACTGTGTCGATGCCCCCGTAACCGGCGGCCAGGCCGGGGCCGAGAACGGCCAGCTGACGGTGATGTGCGGCGGGCGCGAGGATGCGATCGAGGCCGCGCGCCCGGTGATGGAATGCTATACCAAGCGCATCGTCCATGTCGGCAAGGCGGGCGCCGGGCAGACCACCAAGATGGTCAACCAGATCGCCTTTTCCGGAATTCTTGCCACGCTGTCCGAGGCGCTGCGTTTTGCCGAGGCCGCGCACCTCGATCTCGACAAGGTCTATCAGGCGATTTCGGGCGGGGCTTCGCAAAGCTGGCAGATGGACAACCGCTGGCAGACCATGTGCCGGGACGAGTTCGATTTCGGCTTCGCGATCGACTGGATGCGCAAGGACATGGGACTGGCGCTGGAAGAAGGCCGCTCGCTGGGTGTCTCGTTGCCGGTCGCCGCGCTGATCGACCAGTTTTATGCCGAAGTCCAGGCGATGGGCGGCGGGAGGCAGGATACCTCCGCGCTGGTCCGCCGCCTGCCCCGCCGGAGCAAGTCATGAAGCCTGTTTTCCTTGCCAGTGCCGCGCTGCTGTTCGCGGTTGGCACCCCCGCCCTCGCCGATACCCTGGTCGACAATGTCGACGGTGTGACGCTCGATGCAAGCAACGCGGTTGACCACTTTACCGGGCTGGTGATTGGTCCCGACGGGCGGATCGTGAAGGTGCTGCACCGGGGCGACCCCCGTCCGCAGAAAGTCGATTACAAGATTGACGGCAAGGGTCGCTACCTGATGCCGGGGCTGATCGACAGCCACGCCCACGTCATGGGGGTGGGTTTCGCCGCGCTCTCGCTCGATCTCAACGCCGCGCGCTCGCTGGGCGAAGCGCTCGACATGATCGGCGCCTATGCCAAGGCGCACCCCAACCTGCCGTGGATTCTCGGACGCGGCTGGAACCAGGAGCTGTGGCCCGAAAAGCGCTTTCCCACCGCTGCCGAGCTCGACGCGGTGGTGCCGGACCGCCCGGTCTGGCTCGAGAGGGTCGATGGCCATGCCGGCTGGGCCAACAGCAAGGCAATCGAACTGGCTGCCGTTACCGCCGCGACCAAAGACCCGGCCGGGGGCAAGATCGAACGGGTGGCGGCAACCGGCAAGCCGGCGGGCGTATTCGTCGACAATGCCTCGGCACTGGTCGACAAGGCCGTGCCCGCGCCGCGCCCCGAAGACCGCGACCTGGCCTTTGCCACCGCGCAGGACGAGCTGCTTCGCCGCGGGGTGACTGCCGCTGCCGACATGGGCACCACGATCGAGGACTGGCAGACCTATCGCCGCGCGGGCGACAATGGCACGCTCAGAATCCGGATCATGGCCTATGGCCACGGGATCGAGGATACCGTGCTGATCGGCGGACCGGGGCCGACCCCCTGGCTCTATGAAGACCGGCTGCGGCTCAACGGGGTCAAGCTTTACGCCGATGGCGCGCTTGGCTCGCGCGGGGCCAGCCTCAAGGCGCCCTACGCCGATGCGCCGGGCACCAAAGGGCTGAGGATCACCGGCGATACCGCGCTGAAGAACATGATGAGCCGCGCCGCGCTCGATCATTTCCAGGTTGCGGTCCATGCCATCGGCGATGAGGGCAACGCCGCGGTGCTGGCCGCGATCGAGGATCTTGCCCCAACCTATGGCGGCGACCGGCGCTGGCGGATCGAGCATGCCCAGATCGTCGATCCGGCGGACATCGCGCGCTTTGGCAGGAACGGGATCATCGCCTCGATGCAGCCTGTGCACCAGACCAGCGACCGGCTGATGGCCGAGGCGCGGCTCGGACCGGACCGGCTGGCAGGGGCCTATGCCTGGCATGCAATGGAAGCGGCGGGCTCCAGGCTGGCTTTCGGTTCCGATGCCCCGGTCGAGCTGCCCGATCCCTTTGCCGGTCTTGCCGCAGCGATCACCCGCCAGGGGCCCGACAGCGAGCCGCTCGGCGGCTGGCAGCCGCAGGAACGCGTCACCCGCGAAGAGGCGCTGGCGGCCTATACCGCAGGCGGTGCCTATGCCGGGTTCGCCGAGGGGCGCTTTGGCCGCCTGGTAGTGGGCGAGCGTGCCGATTTCCTGCTGGTCGACCGCGATCCGATGCTGGAAGGCCCATCAAGCCTGCGCCAGACCCGGGTGCTTCAGGCCTGGGTCAATGGCCGTCTGGCGTGGGAGGCGAAGCGGAACTGACTTCGGCTGCGGCCTCCTTTGCCTCGCGGCGTTCGCCCAGCCACATGATCAGCAGCGAACCCTCGAACAGAATCACCATCGGCACCAGCAGCAGGATCTGGCTGAGCAGATCGGGCGGGGTTATCACCGCCGCGACCGCAGTGATCGCAACGATCACATAGCGCCGCATTCCGGCCAGCTGAGTGCGGCTGACAATTCCCGCACGGTTGAGCAGCAGCAGCAGCACCGGCAGCAGAAAGCTGATCCCGAAGGCGAGGATGAACTGCATCACCAGGCCAAGGTAGTCCCCGGCAGCCGGAAGCGCCTCGACATCGAGCCCGCCCTTCTGGCCCTGAAAGCCCAGCATCCATTTGAAGGCCGTGGGCATCACCACGTAATAGGCCAGCGCCCCACCGGCGGTGAACAGCACCGGAGTCCAGAACAGGAACGGCAGGAACGCCTTCTTTTCCTTGGCATAAAGCCCCGGCGCGATGAAGGCCCACAACTGGTTGGCGATCACCGGAAAGCTGACGAAGAAAGCCGCGAACAGCGCCACCTTGAGCTCGACGAAGAACGCCTCATAAAGCTTGGTGTAAACCAGCTTGCCCTGCCCGGGCGGAAAGGCCTCGGTCAGGGGGCGGACCAGGAACCCGAAGATGTCGCTGGCGAAATAGAGGCAGACGCAAAAGGCTACGATCAGCGCCGCGATCGCCCGCAGGAGCCGGGTGCGCAGCTCGATCAGGTGATCGAGCAACGGAGCCTGGGTCTCATCGATGTCGTGGACCTTGAAGACCATCAGCCTTCCTTGGCCGGGTCGGACGGCGTCTCAGGCTCCGGCTGAGCCGCAGGGGGCGTATCTGGCTGGAGCGGTTCGGCAAAGGTCATGCCCGGATCGGGCAGCGCGGCCTCCGCACCCGAAGGAGCGGGATGCGCGGCCATGATCGCCGCGTTCTGTTCCTTCCACTGCTTTTCCATGTCCGCCAGCTCGGCCTCGCGGATCATGGTTTCGATCCCAGAACGGAAATGGCCCGAAACCCGGCGCACCTTGCCGATCCAGCGCCCGGCGGTGCGCAGCGCGCGCGGCAAATCCTTGGGACCAATCACGACGATCGCGACGATCACCGTGAACAGCATTTCGTCCCAGCCGATGTCGAACATGGCCTGCCGCCCGCGCCTCCTGGCGCCGCTTACTGAGGATTCGCGGTGTTGCTGGCGTCCTTGGCCTGTTCGGCGGGCGCGGCGGCGGGCGGCGGGATCTGCTGCGCGGGCGGCTGGGGCGCGGCCTCATCGGCCATGCCTTGCTTGAAGCTCTTGATGCCCTTGCCGAAATCACCCATCATTTCGGAAATCCGGCCGCGGCCGAACAGCACGAGCACCACCAGCGCGAGCACTACCAGGTGCGGAAGCGACAGACCCATCTTTGAACTCCTGAACCACTGCGGGGCGCGGCACATTGCGCCGGCACGATCCCCTGTTCTCCCCATCTAGGACATGTTGCGCCGGTTTGCCAGTCAGTCGGCGGATTCTTCCTGCTCGGGCGCTTCTGCGGATTCGGCCTCTCCGGCGGTTTCCATCGCCTCGGCCAGCGCATCTTCGACCGGATCGAGCAGCCCGGCGGCGCGCAGTTCGTCGATCCCGGGCAGGTCGCGGCGGCTTGCCAGGCCGAAATGGGTCAGGAAATCGGGGGTAGTGGCATAGATCACCGGGCGCCCCGGCACCTCGCGGCGCCCGACGATCCGCACCCAGCCAGCCTCCATCAGCACGTCGAGCGTGCCCTTGGCGGTCTGCACGCCCCGGATCGCCTCGATCTCGGCCCGGCTGACCGGCTCGTGATAGGCGACGATCGCCAGCACTTCGGTCGCCGCGCGCGACAGACGGCGCACTTCTTCCTTCTCGCGCCGCAGCAGGTGGGCAAGATCGGCCGCAGTCTGGAAATGCCAGCGTTTGCCGCGCTCGACCAGATGCACCCCGCGCCCCTCATAGTGCGCGGCCAGCTCGGCCAGGGCATCGCGCACATTGGCGCCGCCCAGATGCGCGGAAATCTGCTCCGCGCTCATCGGTTCCCCGGCGGCGAACAGCGTCGCCTCGACCGCGCGGACCAGATCGTCTGGCTGGGTCATGCCTTGATCCCGCGCAGGTGCAGCGGCCCGAACACTTCGTCCTGGCGCAGCTCGGCCTTGCCCAGCCGCGCCAGCTCGAGCGCGGCAACGAAGCTTGAGGCCATGGCCGAACGCCTCAGGCGCGGATCGGAATGCGCGGGCAGGAACTCGCCCAGCTCCATCCAGTCAAGCGTTACGCCCAGCATAGAGGACACCCGCGCCAGCGCCGAATCGAGCGTCATCACCATCCGGTCGCGCACCATGTGCACCACCGGCTGGGTGCGCGCCTTGACCTGGCCATAGGCCTGGACCAGCGCGAACCAGTCACACTGCCACTTGTTCTTGCGATCGACCCGCAGCCCCTCGGGCGCGCCCCGCGCGAACACATCGCGGCCCAGCCGGTCACGCCCCATCAACCGCGCGGCAGCATCGCGCATCGCCGCCAGCCGCTGAAGCCGAAGTTGCAGGCGCAGCGCCAGTTCCTCGGCGCTCGGCTCTTCCTGCTCCTCGCGCGGGAGCAGCAGCGCCGATTTGAGGTAGGCCAGCCAGGCAGCCATCACCAGATAGTCCGCCGCCAGCTCGAGCCGCAGCGCCTCGGCGCGCTCGATATAGGTGAGATACTGGTCAACCAGCTCAAGGATCGAGATCCGCCTGAGATCGACCTTTTGCCGCCGCGCCAGATCGAGCAGCAGGTCGAGCGGCCCTTCCCAGCCGTCGAGTTCGAGGTAGAGCGCGGCATCCTCGCTCGCCGCGGTGCCAATACCCTGCCAATCGTCCTCGGGCAGGGTGATCGCGGGACCGTCGATCAGGGTGTCACCGCTCATGCCGCCATCAATCCGAGCAGGGCATCGCGAGCGGCCAGCAGTTCGGCCTGGCGCCCGGCCGCGCCATCGAGCCGGATCGCACCCAGCGCCGCTTCAAGCCGCGCGGCACCTGCATCGGTGATATCCGGGCAAAGCGCGGCGATGCCTTCCATGTCTGCGATCCGCCCCCAGCAATTGAGCGCGATATCGCACCCGGCATCGAGCGCGCGCCGCGCCCGCTCGGGAACCGTGCCCGAAAGCGCCTCCATGTCGAGATCATCGGTCAGCAGCAGCCCGCCAAAGCCGATCCGCTTGCGGATGATCTCCTCCACCACGAAGGGCGATTGGGTGGCCGGATTCCGATCGTCCCAGGCAGTGAAACGGATATGGCCGGTCATCGCGATCGGAGCATCGGCCAGCGCCCGGAACGGAGCGATATCGCGTTCAAGCTCGGCATCGCTGGCGGTAACAGTGGGCAGTTCCTTGTGGCTGTCCGCTCCCGCGCGGCCGTGGCCGGGCATATGCTTGATCGTGCCCAGCACTCCCGCCCGGGCCAGCCCGTCGAGCACCGCGCGGCCCAGCGCGGCAACCCGCAGCGGCTCATGTCCCAGCGCCCGGTCACCGATCACGTCGTGCGCGCCTGCCTGCTGCACATCGAGCACGGGCGCGTGGGTGCACGTGATCCCCGCTTCGGCCAGATCGTGACCCATCGCCTCGTAATTGAGCCGCGCCGCCTCGATCGCGCTGGCCGGGGCCAGATCGTAGAGCCGGTCAAAAGCGGCGCCCGCCGGCCACTTCGCCCAGACCGGCGGCTGCATCCGCGCCACCCGTCCGCCCTCCTGGTCGATCGAGATCAGCAGCCGGTCGCGCCCGTGAATTTCGCGCAGCGTATCGGTCAGCGCGCGCAGCTGCTCGCGGCTTTCGACATTGCGTCCGAACAGGATGTAGCCCGCCGGATCGGCGGCGCGGAAAAAAGCGCGCTCCTCTGCGCCCAGCACGGTTTCGGAAAGGCCGAAGATCGCGGGAATCATAGGCAGCAACGTCGCAGCAACGCGCAGTCAGTGCAAGCGCGCGCGCCGGTGCGAATGTGGATTGCGGGGACTACTTCACCTGGCAGGAAATGCCCGCACCCTTGAGCTTGCCGCACAGCGCGCTGGCCGCACCGGCATCGCTCGCTACAGCCTGAAGCCGATAGACCGTGCCGATATCGGCCTGACCCGCAACGACCCGGTGCGCCACGCCCGAAAGCGCCCCGCCCGACTGGCCGACCAGCTTGTTCCACCCGGCCTCGGCCGCCGCCTGCGAAGAGAAGGCGCCGACCTGAACCCCGACTCCGCCCGCCGGAGCGGCAGGGGCCGCCGCGCCCGGTGCGGGCGAAGCGGATGCGGCGGGAGCCGGCGGGGTGCCGTCGCCCAAGCGCGCCGGACGGTTCTGCCCTTCGGAGACCGCAAAGCTCGAATCCCCGGTGCCGTCGAAGGTCTTGCCGCCGGGATCCTTGGGCACTTCCTTGTAGGGGCCTTCGGGGGCTGGAATAGTCGAACCGTCGGCAACCAGCGCCGGATCGGGGCCGCGGTGGGTGAACTTGTAGATCCCGAACACGATCGCCGCGAGCAGCGCCACGGCGGCGACGAACATCAGCACCATCCGCCCGGTGTCGCTGCCCCCGTAGCCCTCATATTCCTCTTCATCTTCGGACGATTCGAGCCAGGGAAGGCGCTCATCCTCATCATCGAGTTCGAGCTGCTCGGTTTCCAGCGGCTCGTCGTCGTGGCTGTCCCAATCCTCGCCGGACTGGTCCTCACGGTCGTGGTCGCTGCCGATCATCGTCACATCTCCTCAACCGCCTCGACGCCCAGCAGCGCGAGGCCATTGCGGACAAGTTGCCCGATTTGGCTGGCAAGATAAAGCCTTGCTGCGGTCAGTTTACCATCTTGTGCCACGATGAAGCGCTTTTCGGGGCGGTCGTTGCCCAGGTTCCAGTAGGCATGGAAGGCCGCCGCAAGGTCGTGCAGGAAGAATGCCACCCGGTGCGGCTCGCGCGCGGCAGCAGCCGCCTCGACCAGACGCGGGAACTGCGCGGCAAGCTTGACCAGCGCCAGCTCTTCCTCGCCCAGCAAATCGAGATCGTCCGGCGCGGGAGCGAAGCCTTCCGCCGCCGCCTTGCGCAGGGTCGAGCGGATCCGGGCATGGGCATATTGCACGTAGAACACCGGATTGTCCTTCGAGGCTTCGACCACCTTGTCGAAATCAAAGTCCATCTGCGCTTCGGGCTTGCGGGTCAGCATGGTGAAGCGGACCACGTCCTTGCCGACCATTTCGACCACATCGGCCAGCGTGACGAAGTTGCCCGCCCGTTTCGACATCTTGAACGGCTGGCCGCCCTTCATCAGCTGGACCATCTGCACCAGCTTGACCTCAAAGGGCTTGGGCGCCTTGCCCTCGGCGCCAGTCATCGCCGCCACGGCGGCCTTGATCCGCTTGACCGTCCCGGCATGGTCGGCGCCCCAGATATCGACCAGCGCATCGGCGCTGGCCGCCTTCTGGAAGTGATAGGCAAGGTCCGCGCCGAAATAGGTCCACGAACCGTCGCTCTTGCGGATCGGACGGTCCTGATCGTCACCGAAGCGGGTCGAGCGGAACAGCGGAAGCTCTACCGGCTCCCAGTCCTCCACTGCCTTGCCCTTGGGTGCCTCAAGCTGCCCGTCATAGACCAGATCGTGCGCGCGCAGCCACTCTTCCGCCTGTTCCGGCTTGCCCGCCGCCTGCAATTCGGCCTCGGACGAGAACAGGTCGTGATGGATCCCCAGCAGCGCCAGATCGTCCTTGATCTGATCGAGCATCGCCGCGACGGCGAAGCGCCGAACTATCGGAAGCCAATCGTCGATCCCAAGTTCAAGCAATTCTTGCCCGCGAAGCTCAGTCAGTCTCTTCGCCACAGGCACAAGATAGTCGCCGGGATAGAGAGCGTTCTCTCCCTGATTTTCCCAGTCAACAAACAAAGAGTTCAACCAAGGGAATTGATCTGTCGTGAAATTCCCTTCGTGCCCAAGCTGTTGAGCATATCGCAAGAACACTGACTTAGCGAGTTGATCGACCTGCCCGCCGGCATCGTTGACGTAATATTCGCGGATCACCTTGTGTCCGGAAAATTCGAGCAGGCTGGCCAGCGCATCGCCCACCACCGCACCGCGGCAATGGCCCATGTGCATCGGCCCGGTCGGGTTGGCCGAGACATATTCGACGTTGACCACCGAGCCGCCGCCCATCGCCGAGCGGCCATAGTCTGCCCCCAGCGCGGCGATCGCGCGCAGCTCCGCCAGCCACACCTCAGGGGCAAGGCGCAGGTTGATGAAACCGGGTCCGGCGATCTCGGCGGCGATCACCGCGTCAAGCCTGGTCAGCTCGCCCACCAGCGCCTCGGCCAGGGCGCGCGGGTTCATCCCCGCGCCCTTGGCCAGCACCATCGCCGCGTTGGTGGCCAGATCGCCGTGCGCGGGATCGCGCGGCGGCTCCAGCGTAACCGGCGCGCGGTTCAGCCCGGCAGGAAGGATCCCGGCCGCTTCGAGCGCATCGAGCGCGGTGTGGACGTGGCCGGCGAAAGCGGCGTGGATCGTGGCGATCTGGGTCATGGCGGGGCGGTTAGCCTGTTTGCACGAATAAGGAAATCCTCCCGCGCGGGGCAGGAGGAAGCACGGCTGCCGTGCGGCGGGTCGGAAAGCTCACCCCTGTGAGGGGCGAGCCATCATCGCGTGGCGTTGTAGTTGAGCTGCTGCTGATCTAGCTGGAAGCCCACCAGCACGTCGAAGGTGGCGCGCTTGATCGCGGCCTTGACTTCGGGCAGCGCGAGCGGATCGACCGCGGCATCGGCATCGCCGCCGCGGCGTTTGCGGGTGATCCGCTGGCGGATGTCGGCGGGCAGGCTGGCCTCGGCCTTGTCGACATAGGCCGAACCGGTGCCGCTGGCGGTGGCGCGTTCCTGACCGTCGGCAAAGGTCAGCGTCACTGCCGCGTTGCGCTTGGCCACCACCGCGCTTCCGCCGCGCAGCACGGTAACGAAATAGGGCAGGGTTACGGTACGGGCACCGCGCGTATCGGTGCGACGCGCGTTCACCTCGAACGAGACGGTGGTATAGACCTTGGCGCCGGTATCGTTGCACTGGCTGCGAACCTTGGTCATCGATGCGACCAGATCGACATTGCCGGCGGTGGTATCGCCGGGGTTGCGGAACACGGTGATATCGCCGGTGTAGTCGGGAATACCCACCGCCGGGCAAGCGCTGCGCACCGCGGTGATGCCCACGCCTTCATCGACAACGATATCGCCCTTGCTACGGCAGCCTTCGAGCGCGCCGACGAGCGCCAGGGCGAGAAGCGGGGCGGAAAGCAGGCGAATTCGAGCAGTCATCGGGGCATCCTTGGGATTCACAGATTGCATGCCCTAGCGGCGCGCGGGGCAAAGCGCTAGGGGGGCCGAGATGAACGCGAGCTTTAGCGACACCGAAATGCCTGCCTTGCGCCTGTTGCTGGCCGCGCCGCGCGGATTTTGCGCCGGGGTGGACCGCGCGATCGAGATCGTCGAGCGCGCACTGAAGCGCTATGGCGCGCCGGTCTATGTCCGGCACGAGATCGTCCACAACCGCTTCGTGGTCGATGGGCTCAAGGCCAAGGGCGCGGTCTTCGTTGAGGAGCTTGACGAGGTTCCCGACGGCGTTCCGGTGGTGTTCAGCGCCCACGGCGTGCCCAAGGCAGTGCCCGCCGCGGCCAGCAAGCGCGGGCTTGACTGGCTCGATGCCACTTGCCCGCTGGTCTCCAAGGTCCACCGTCAGGCCGAACGCCAGATCGAGGGCGGACGGCATATCGTGTTCATCGGCCACAAGGGCCATCCCGAGGTGATCGGCACCCTGGGGCAGGTGCCCGAGGGAACGATCACTCTGGTCGAGACCGAAGCCGACGTCGTCGCGCTCGATTTCGCGGCCGATGCGCCGCTCGCCTTCCTGACCCAGACCACGCTTTCGGTCGACGATACCGCCGCCATCGTGCGGGCGCTGCGCGCACGTTATCCGCAGATCGTCGGCCCCAAGGCCGAAGACATCTGCTATGCCACCTCCAACCGTCAGGCGGCGGTAAAGACCCTGGCCCCGCAGTGCCAGCTGGTGCTGGTGATCGGCGCGCCCAACAGCTCCAACTCGCTGCGCCTGGTCGAAGTTGCCGAACGTTGCGGCGCGGCGGCACGGCTGGTGCAGCGCGGCGCCGACATTGCCCCGGAATGGTTCGATGGGGTCGAGACGATGGGCCTGACCGCCGGCGCCTCCGCCCCCGAAGAACTGGTGCGCGAAGTGATCGAACGGATCGCCGAATTCCGCGCGGTTTCGGTCGAACAGGTGGTCACCGCCGAAGAGAAAATGGTGTTCAAGCTGCCCAAGCAGCTCGAAGGCGCGGGCTGAGCCATGGCGGTCTATACCCAGCTCGGCGCCGAGGTGCTGGCCGCGCTGATCGGCGAATACGACGTGGGCGATCTGGTCAGCGCCAAGGGCATCGCCGAAGGGGTCTCCAACTCCAATTGGCTGATCGAAACCACCGGCCAGCACGGTGCGGGCGCGCGTTTCATCCTGACGATGTACGAATTCCGCATCGAGATCGCCGACCTGCCCTTTTTTCTTTCACTGCTCGATCACCTTGCCGCCAAGGGCTGCGCGGTGCCGCGCACGATCCACGATCGCACCGGTGCGCTGTATCGCCAGCTGGGTGAGAAGGCAGTGGCGCTGATCGAATTCCTGCCCGGCGTCTCGCTAAGCGAACCCACTGCTACCCAGGCCCGCGCGGTGGGCGCCGCGCTGGCGGAAATGCACCTGGCCTCGGCCGATTTCCCCGCCGCCCGCGCCAATGCGATGGGCCTGGCCGAGTGGCAGCGTCTGGTTGAGGGCTGTGGGCACGATGGACTGATGGCGATCGATCCGGGCCTGGCCGAACTGGTTGAGCGTGAACTGCCGCTGCTCGCCGCCGGCTGGCCCACCGGCCTGCCGCGCGGGGTGATCCACGCCGATCTGTTTCCCGACAACGTGCTCATGCTGGGCGACAAGGTTACCGGGCTGATCGACTTCTACTTCGCCTGCACCGACCTCTTGGCCTACGATGTCGCGGTGACCCACGCGGCCTGGTGTTTCGATGGCGCCGGGCGCGATTTTGATCCGGCAATCTCTGCCGCGCTGCTCGCTGGATACGAAAGCGTGCGCCCGCTCTCGGTCGCCGAGCGCGCCGCACTGCCCATGCTGGCGCGCGGCGCGGCGCTGCGCTTTACCATGAGCCGCGCCTGGGATTGGCTCAACACCCCCGCCGACGCGCTGGTGGTCAAGAAAGATCCGATGGCCTTTGCCCGGCGGCTGGAATTCTACGCCGACCCGGCCCATGCTGCGGTGTTCGATCCGGCGTGAAACGGGTCGAAATCTTCACCGATGGGGCCTGCAAGGGCAACCCCGGCCCGGGCGGCTGGGGCGTGGTGCTGCGCATGGGGCATCATGAAAAGGAACTGGCCGGCAGCGAAGCGGCCACCACCAACAACCGCATGGAGCTGACCGCGGCGATCCGCGCGCTCGAAGCACTGACCCAGCCGTGCGAGGTGCGCCTCCACACCGACAGCCGCTATGTGATCGACGGGATCACCGGGTGGATCTTTGGCTGGCAGAAAAACGGCTGGAAGAACGCCCAGAAGAAGCCGGTGCTAAACGCCGACCTGTGGCAGGAACTTCACGCCGCGACCCGCCGCCACAAGATCGAATGGATCTGGGTCAAGGGCCACGACGGTCATCCCGAAAACGAACGCGCCGATCGCCTTGCCAGCGATGCGGCGCTGAGCGTTTCAGGCTAGGCTGAGACAGCCTTAGCTGTTGTCTTCGACCGGCGCGTCGGGACCGTTCTTCTTGATCGAATCGATCGCGTTCTGCGCGCTGGCCTTGCTTGCATAGCCCTCGGTCGAGAACATGATTTCCGAGTTGTACTTGAAGCGGACCCGGAACTCTCCGGCCTTGTCCTTGTAGATTTCAAACTTGTGAGCCATCGCAGTCCTCCTTGAATGTGCGACCAGGACAAGGGAGCAGCCTAGCCGCAGATTCCTGATTCGCTAGCGAAATCGGCTGGCCGCGAAAGGCGCCGGATCGACCGCGCCGGCCACCGCGCCTAGCAGCAGGCCCACGGCCAGATCGGCGGCGGCAGGGGCAGTCTGGATACCGAACCCGCCCTGCCCGGCAAACCAGAAAAGGCCCGGCGCCTCTGGATCAAATCCGTAGACCGGCAGACGATCGGGTGAAAAGGTGCGCAGCCCCGCCCACTTGTGCTCAAGCGCCGCAACCTTCCAGTCGACCACGCCCTCGAGCCGGTCGAGCGCGATCGCCACATCAAGCTCCTCGGGCGCGGCATCGCATGGCGGACTGGGAATCTCATCGTGCGGGCTGAGCCACAGCTTGCCGGATTCGGGGCGGAAATAGAACGACCCGTCCAGCCCCAGAACCAGCGGCAGGTCACCCGGAACGGGCCGGTCGAGCCGGAGTTGCAGCATGGTGCGGCGCAGCGGCTGGAAGCCCAGTGGCCGCACCCCCGCGCGCTGCGCCACCTCGTCCGCCCAGGCCCCGGCGGCATTGATCAGCACCCCAGCGCGAATCCGGCTGCCGTCCGCGCTCTCGACCAGCCAATCCTGGCCTTGGCGCCGCGCCCGTTCGAGCCGCGCCCGGCAGCGCAGCTCCGCCCCGCCCCGCCGGGCCTCGCCCAGCCACAGCTGATGCAGCGCCGCTACGTCGATGTCGAAACAGTCCGGCTCCCACACCCCCAGGGTCCATTGCGGAGAAAGCCCGTCCAGCCGCGCCGCGAGCGCAGGCCGGTCCAGCGGCTCGATCCGCACGCCCAGTGCGGCGAATTCCGCGACGAAGGCATCGCGCGCGGCCTCCTCGTCCGCACGGGCCAGGGTCAGCGCTCCGCGCGGACCCAGCAGAGCGTGCCGTTCGAGAAAGGGGCGCGAACGGGTGGTCAAAGGCGTAACATGCGGCCCGCCATAGCTTTCGGTCCAGAACGCTGCCGAGCGTCCGGTGGCGTGGTATCCGGGCCTCTCCTCCGCCTCGATCACCAGCACGCTGCCGTGCGGCGCCAGCCCGGCAGCCAGCGAAGCCCCGGCAATTCCCGCCCCGACAATGACGAAATCGAACCGCTCCACCTTTTCAGCCGCCCGCCACTCGCGCCAAAAAGGCGTCCGCCGCCGCCAGTGCCTCGTCGCGCACGCTGTCCTCCTCGCGCAGGATCTCGTGATGGGCGCGCTTGCCGAATTCGATCAGGCGCACGTCGGGCAGCCGCGCGGCGGCGCGCTCGATCGCCTTGAAGCCGACCAGCTTGTCGTTGTCGGTGGCAAGGATCAGCACCGGCTGCCACACGCCTTCCAGCACGCCCGGCGCGAACAGGGCGCGCATCGAGGCATAGGCGCGTTCGACCCAGCCCCACGATCCCGGCCCCATCACCAGTTCGGGCCGCGCCTCGCGCCACCACAGTTCGTCGGCATAACGCTCGCGATCATGGGTCAGCAGGTGGACCCGCGCCTCGGGCGGCTGACCGGGCTTTTCGCTCCACTTCCAGGCCGGGCGGCGCGGATCGCCCAGCGCCTTCATCAGCCGCGCCGCGGCGTGCATCACCGCATCGGGCAGCACGCTGGCGGTGAAGCCGAGCATCGGCGCCGAGAGCAGCAGCGCATCGGGATTGACTGCGTGTTCGGCGGTGGCCCGCAGCGCCAGATGCCCGCCCATCGAGTGGGCGGCCAGCACATGCGGACCCGGCGTTTGCGCCTTCCAGTCCTTCCACAGCGCGGCCAGGTCCTCGGTCCAGGTGGCGAAATCGTCGATGTGTCCGGTCACGGCATCGAGCCCCAGCCGCCCCGATCCGGCCTGGCCGCGCCAGTCTGCCGCAGTCACCCGCCAGCCCAGCCCATGCCAGTGATCGAGCGTTTCGAGATATTTCTCATAGAAATCGCCGCGCCCGGGCAGGAACAGCAGCGATCCCTTTGCCTCGCCGGAAGGGACCGGCCAATCGATCCGGCGGACCGGATGGCCATCGGGCGCATGCCATAGGCCCTCTTGCGCCGCGGGCGGGATCGAACGCCGGTCAAACTCTTGGCTCATGTGGCTAACACCAGGCTCCTGCGGGTGGTTACTTTTTGGTAAGTCCTGACGCTTAGAGGTGTCTCTTGAGATCAGGGGGCACACCATGCCGGACGTCGAATTTCGTTACCTGCTGCTGGGATGCTTGGCAATCGCGCTGCTGGTTGCCGCCTTTACCGACATCCGCCGACGCCAGATCGACAACTGGCTCAACGCCGCGATCGCCGCGACGGCCCCGCTGTTCTGGTGGGCCAGCGGACTCGCATTGTGGCCCGATGTGGCCTGGCAGCTCGGCGTTGCGGCGGTAACCTTTGCCGCCCTGGCCGTGCTGTTCGCGATCCGTGCGATGGGCGGCGGCGACGTAAAGCTTCTCACTGCCCTGGCGCTGTGGATCCAGCCGGTCTGGTTCATGCGCTTGCTGGTGGTGATGGCGCTGATCGGCGGGGTGCTGACCCTGGTGCTCGGTGCCTGGCACGTTGCCCGGCGCCAGCGCAGCAAACTTGCGATTCCCTATGGCGTGGCGATTTCCGCTGCGGGCCTGTGGGTACTCGCTTCGCAATATCTGCCTGCATTTCAATCACCCGCGGCCCAGGCCGGGATCGGGTGAACCGGATTTTAACCAGTTTGCCCGAATAGGAATGTTGAAGTTCGGGATTTTCTAGGGGGCTCGCATAGCCATGGATAGAAAGAAGCTGATGCTGCTGCTTGGCGCGCTGGTCATTGCGATCGGCACTGCCCTGGCTGCAAGGAGCCTGTTGGCCGGGGGCAGCGCGCCCAAGGCCGAAGCCGCTCAGGTGCCGCAGGGCCCCAAGGTGCTGGTCGCCCAGCGCGCGCTGCCGGTCGGCACGATCATCACCGCCGATGCGGTTTCGTTCCAGCTGTGGCCCAAGGAAATGGTCCAGGATGCCTACTTCGTCGATGGCGAGGCAGACATGAACAAGCTGCTCGGCACCGTGGTACGCTATCCGATCACCGCCGGTCAGCCGGTTACCCAGGGCGGTCTTGTCGCCCCCGGCGATCGCGGCTTCCTCGCGGCGGCGCTTGGCCCCGGCATGCGGGCGATCACCATCCCCGTCTCGGCCAAGACCGGGGTCGGCGGCTTTGTCTTCCCGGGCGACCATGTCGACCTGATGCTGACCCAGACCGTGCGCGGCGAGGGTGGCGGCGAGCCGCTCAAGACCACCGAGACGATCCTGCGCAACGTGCGCGTCCTGGCCACCGATCAGTCGACCGAAACCTCGGTCGAGGACGGCAAGACCATCGTTCGCGGCTTCCGCACGGTGACCCTCGAGGTCACCCCCAAGATCGCCGAGAAGATCCAGGTTGCCCAGACCATCGGCACGCTCAGCCTTGCGCTGCGCAGCCTGGCCGACAACCAGTCCGAGCTCGACCAGGCGATCGCCAGCGGATCGGTCAAGGTTCCCGCCGGCGCCAACAAGGCGCAGGAAGAGAAATTCCTGGCCGACGCGATGAACCGCCCGGTCGAAGGCGGCACGACCTTTGTCACCGGCGGCGACGTTTCGCGCTTCCAGCGCCGCAACGTGCCCTCGGCGGCGCCTGCTCCGCGTGCCGCTGCGGCACCCTACTCGGCCCCCGCAGCCGCCTCACCCGCCCGCCCCGCCGGACCCGTGGTCCGCGTGACCCGCGGCAAGACCACGGTCGAAGAACCCGTGGGGAGGAACTGAGATGGCCAACCGCATTGTCCGTGCCGTGACCGGCGCCACGAAAGGTCGCAAAATGAACCGCCTTGCCACCACCATGCTGACCGCCGCCTGCGCGCTTGCGCCGCTGGCGCTGGTCCCGACCCAGGGCGCGACCGCACAGTCCGTCGTCAAGCCGGCCAACGACATCGCCCTTTCGATCGGGCGCGGCCAGCTGGTCAGCGTTGGCGGCACCATGGCCGACGTCTTTGTTGCCAACGATTCGATCGCCGATGTGCAGATCAAGTCCGCGCGCCAGCTCTACGTTTTCGGCAAGGCCGGCGGCGAGACCACGGTCTATGCCAGCAACTCGGCTGGCGAGATCATCTGGTCGGCCAATATCCGCGTCGGCTCGAACATCGACAGCGTCGATCAGATGCTGCGCATGGCGATGCCCGATGCCAAGATCGCGGTTTCCACCATGGGGACCAACACCTTCCTGCTGACCGGCACCGTCGCCTCGCCCGAGGACGCCGCCGAAGCCCAGCGGCTGGTTGAGGCTTTCGTCGGCAGGGATGCCAACGTCATCACCCGGCTCAAGACCGCCACGCCGCTGCAGGTCAGCCTCAAGGTGCGCTTTGCCGAGGTCAGCCATTCGCTGGTCAAGACCCTTGGGGTCAACCTCACCACTTTCAGCAAGGGTGGCAACGGGTTCCAGTTCGGCATCGGTCAGGGTGCGGTGAAGACCTTCACCCCCGGCACACCGATCGGCATGGGTCATTCCGCTACGGTTACCCTGCCCGATGGTTCGACGATCGATTCGACCACCGTTGCGCCGGTGGGAACCGGCACCACCATCGCGATGGCGGGCAAGTTCCTCGGCCTCGATCTGCTCGGCGCGCTCGATGCGGGCGAAACGGTCGGCATGGTCACGACGCTGTCCGAACCCAACCTTACCGCGCTTTCGGGCGAGACGGCCGAATTCCTGGCCGGTGGGGAATACCCGATCCCGATCAGCCAGGGTCTTGGCACGACCTCGGTCGAATACAAGAAATTCGGTGTCAGTCTGGCCTATACCCCGACGGTGCTGGCCAACGGCCGGATCTCGATCCGGGTTCGCCCGGAAGTATCCGAGCTGTCGGCCCAGGGCTCGATCACGCTTAACGGCTTCCAGGTGCCGGCGCTGACCGTGCGCCGGGCGGAAACCACGGTTGAGCTCGGCTCTGGCCAAAGCTTCATGATCGCGGGGCTGATGGGCAACAACTCTCAGAACACGATCAAGAAGATGCCTGGCGCCGGCGACGTGCCGATCCTGGGCTCGCTGTTCCGTTCGACCAGCTTCCAGCGCGGCGATACCGAACTGGTGATCGTGATCACGCCCTATCTGGTCCAGCCGGTCGATGCCAACGACATCAAGCTGCCGACCGATGGCTATCAGGCGCCCAACGATGCCCAGCGCATCTTCGGCAACATGAAGTCCGACGGCCAATCGGGTGGGGATCGTCCCAAGCCGACCAGCAAGCAGGACGCCGCGGTTGCGCCCAAGGTTGGCGAACTCGACCAGCCCAGCGCGATGCCAGAGCCGTCGAAGGACAAGAAGAACAAGAAGAACAAGCGCACCGCAGCTGCCTCGGCCACCGACGCGGCGCCCGGTTTCAGCCTGAATTGAGCGAGGTGAATAGCGATGCTTAGGATCAAGACCCGCAAGCCGTTGGCCGGAGCAATGACCCTGGCGCTGAGCCTCGCGCTCGGTGCCTGCGGCGGCATGCCTTCCAATCGCAGCATTGAAAGCATTCACCAGCCTGTGGTGGAACGCACCAACTATACGCTCGACCTGAACGCCGGTTCGGGCGGTCTTTCGCTGCCCGAACAGCGCCGCCTAGTCGGCTGGTTCGACGCGATGGGCCTGCGCTATGGCGATCGCATCTATGTCGATGATCCGCTGGCAGGCGCCGCCACCCGCGGCGCGGTGGAAGCGATCGCGGGCCGCTATGGCATGCTGGTCGGTACCGACGCTCCGGTTACCCCGGGCGACGTCCCGGCGGGCACGGTGCGGGTGATCGTGGCACGTTCAAGCGCTTCGGTGCCGGGCTGCCCCGATTGGTCGGCCGATTCGGAAACCAATTTCAGCAACGGCACCAGCTCCAACTACGGCTGCGCGGTCAACTCCAACTTCGCGGCAATGATCGCCGATCCGGAGCACCTGATCCACGGCGCCAGCGGAGACAGCCGGACCACGGCGATGAGCTCCACCAAGGCCATCGATTCCTATCGCGAGGCCCCGCCGACCGGACAGGGCGGCCTCAAGCAACAGTCTTCGCAGAGCGGGAAGTAAGCCATGAATGCTCCTTGGAAACCTGGTGTGCAGGGCAACCGCGACGCCTTCAGCGCGTTCATCTGCGACGACGCGTCGCTCGATGTGCTGCGCCCCGTCGTGATCGAAATGGGCTGGGCGCCCGAGAAGTGCAACAAGGGCGGTCTGCGCAACGCGGTCCAGTCCCTGTCGATCTCGGCCAGCCCGAACATCCTGATGGTCGACCTGTCGGAAAGCGGCGATCCGCTGAGCGACATCAACGCCCTGGCCGAGGTTTGCGAACCTGGCACGGTGGTGATCGCGGTCGGCCAGGTCAACGACGTGCGGCTCTATCGCGATCTGATCGCGAGCGGGATCCACGACTATCTGCTCAAGCCGCTCTCGCCCGGTCAGCTGCGTGATGCGCTGGTCAACGCCCAGGCGATCTTCTCGGCTCCCAAGCAGCATGACCCGCAAGCGGCCAAGCGCCACATCTCGACCGCGGTGATCGGCACGCGCGGCGGGGTCGGCGCCTCGACCATCGCCACCTCGCTCGCCTGGCTGTTCAGCGCGGACGAGAAGATGCCGACCGCGCTGCTCGATCTCGACGTGCATTTCGGCACCGGCGCACTGACGCTCGATCTCGAGCCGGGCCGCGGCCTGACCGACGCGATCGAGAATCCGGGCCGGATCGACGGGCTGTTCATCGAGCGCGCGATGATCCGCGCCAACGATCATCTTGCGATCCTCTCGGCCGAAGCGCCGATGAATTCGCCGCTGATGACCGACGGTGCCGCCTTCGTGCAGCTGGAAGAGGAATTCCGTCAGGCTTTCGAGATGACGGTGATCGACCTGCCGCGCAACATGCTGATCAATTTCCCGCACCTGCTGGCCGACGTGAATGTCGTGCTGCTGGTGACGGAAATGACGCTGGCTTCCGCGCGCGATGCGATCCGCATCCTTTCGTGGCTAAAGGCCAACGCGGCCCATATCCAGCCGATCGTGATCGCCAACAAGGTGCAGAGCGGTGTGGCCGAGATCAGCAAGGCGGATTTCGAGGCCTCGATCGAACGCAAGATCGGTTTCACCATCCCCTACGACGTCAAGGCCGCGACCAATGCCGCCAAGCTTGGCCAGACCTTTGCCGACGCGAACCGCTCGTCCAAGGCCGGCACCGCGATGCGCGACGTTGCCAAGGCGGTGATGGGCGTGGGCGATGGCGAACCGGTCGATGACGCGGTCAAGGCCAAGCCCTCGCTGCTCGGCAAGTTCGATTTCAAGTCCCTGCTGTCCAAGAAGCCGGCCAAGTCGCCCGCTCCGGCGCAGGGTTGAACCAGGTAACCGGTGCCTCGCCCCAAAGGCGGGTGCCCCTGAAACTAGAGGCGTAGTGCGCGCATGAGCATTGTACAGCTCCTGCTTGTTGCCGTGGGTCTGATGGCCTTCATGGTCGTGGGCTATCTGGCCTTGTCGGGTCCTTCGCCGACCAAGGAAGGCGCGCGCCGCCTCCAGTCGGTGCGCTATCGCCATTCGGAAAGCACCAACGACCGGGTCGAGGCCCAGCTCAAGAAGGCGGTCGCCGCGCGCAAGCCCAAGATGCACCACATCGCGGGTTCGGAATCGCGCGTCGCCGCGCTGGCGCTGCGTCTGCATCGTTCCGGCAAGGACTGGACGCTGACCCAATATGCCTATGCTTCGGCCGGCATCGCGGTGGTCACGGCAGTGCTGGTCTACCTCAAGTCGGGCAATGCCATGTTTGCGCTTGGCCTGGGGCTGTTCTGCGGCGCGGGCATTCCCCACGCCACGGTCAACTTCTTCATCAAGAAGCGCAACGGCGCTTTCACCGCGAAGTTTCCCGACGCGATCGAGCTGCTGGTTCGCGGTCTGCGCTCGGGCCTTCCGGTTACCGAAACGCTGGGCGTGGTCGCCTCGGAAGTTCCCGGCCCGGTGGGCGAGGAATTCAAGCTGGTGACCGAACGCATCAAGATCGGCAAGACCATGGAGGATGCCCTCCAGGAGACCGCTGACCGGCTCAACACGCCCGAATTCAGCTTTTTCGTCATCACCTTGGCGATCCAGCGCGAAACCGGCGGCAACCTGGCGGAAACGCTTTCCAACCTGGCCAACGTGCTGCGCCAGCGCGCGCAGATGAAGCTCAAGATCCGGGCGATGAGTTCGGAATCGAAGGCTTCGGCCTACATCGTCGGCTCGCTGCCGTTCATCGTCTTCGGCATGGTCTACTGGATCAACCCGAAATACCTTGGCGGCTTTTTCACCGACGACCGGCTGATCGTGACCGGCATTGGCGGGCTGGTGTGGATGTCGATTGGCGCCTTCATCATGGCCAAGATGGTCAGCTTCGAGATCTGAGCGGGGGAATATCAGCGTCATGAATACCACGCCCGGACCCACGCTTCTCGGCATCGACGTCCTCTGGGTCGGCTCGATCCTCGCAGGTATGGCCGCCCTTGCGGTGATGTTCGCGATCTATACCGCGGTCACCATCCGCGATCCGATGCAGAAGCGCGTCAAGTCGCTCAACGAGCGGCGCGAGCAGCTCAAGGCCGGGATCGTTACCCAGACCGCCAAGAAGCGTGCCCAGCTCGTTCGCAAGAACGAGACCACCGAGAAGATGAAGGACACGCTGTCGGCGCTCAAGGTGCTGCAGCAGAGCCAGCTCGAGGCAATCCAGCAAAAGCTGGCGCAGGCCGGTATCCGCAAGAAGGAACTCGGCGTTGCCGTGATCTTCGCGCGCATGGTGCTGCCGGTGGTGCTCGGCGGGATCGCGGCCTTCATGATCTATGGCATCAACTATTTCCCCACCTGGGGGGGGATGAAGAAGCTGATGGGCTTCGCCTTTGCCGTCGGCGCGGGCTACAAGGGGCCTGAAATCTACATCCAGAACATCATCTCCAAGCGCACCGACGCTATCCGCAAGGGCCTTCCCGACGCGCTCGACCTGCTGGTGATCTGCGCCGAGGCGGGCCTTACCGTCGATGCCGCTTTCAACCGCGTGGCGCGCGAACTGGGCCGGGCCTATCCCGAGCTGGGCGACGAATTCGCGCTCACCGCGATCGAACTCTCGTTCCTCAGCGAACGGCGCCAGGCGTTCGAGAACCTCGCCTACCGCGTCAATCTCGATGCGGTGAAGGGTGTGACCACCACCATGGTCCAGACCGAACGCTATGGTACGCCGCTGGCCTCGGCGCTGCGCGTGCTCTCGGCCGAATTCCGCAACGAGCGCATGATGCGCGCCGAGGAAAAGGCCGCGCGGCTGCCCGCGATCATGACGGTTCCGCTGATCCTGTTCATTCTGCCGGTGCTGTTCATCGTGATCCTTGGCCCTGCGGCCTGCTCGATCGCCGACGCCTTCAGCCACAAGCCCGGTCAGCACTGATC
This sequence comes from Pseudomonadota bacterium, assembly GCA_029781465.1. GTDB lineage: Bacteria > Pseudomonadota > Alphaproteobacteria > Sphingomonadales > Sphingomonadaceae > Novosphingobium. The sequence continues at coordinate 977 of JAKOWQ010000392.1, read as the reverse complement.
CGGCCAGCAATTACCCGACAGGCGCCCTTGCCCTTGCGGCAGGGGCGCCTTTTCGGTTCAGGCCGGCACCACCTCGCCCTCGATCGCACCGAAGATGGTGTGGCCCTTGCCATCGAGCATCTCGATCCGCACCCTATCGCCATAGCGCAGAAACGGAGTGGAGGCCGCTCCGCTGGCGATGGTTTCGATCATCCGCTGTTCGGCGATGCACGAATAGCCGCGCCCGCCCGCGCCGCAGGGGCGCCCGGGGGAGCCATCGGGATCGCGGTTGGAAACCGTGCCCGAACCGATGATCGATCCCGCCCCGATCCGGCGGGTCTTGGCGAGATGCGCGATCAGCGTGCCGAAATCGAAGGTGCACTCCTCGCCAGCGTCGGCGCGCCCGAAAGCCTCGCCGTTGAGATCGACCCGCAGCACGCCCGCAAGCCGCCCGCCCTGCCAGGCATCGCCGAGTTCGTCGGGAGTGACGAAAACCGGCGAGAAATGGCTGGCCGGCTTGGACTGAACGAAGCCGAAACCCTTGGCGAGCTCTGCCGGGATCAGGTTGCGCAGCGACACGTCGTTGACCAGCCCGATCAGGCGGATCTGGCCCAGCGCATCCGCTGCCGAAACACCCTGCGGCACGTCGCCGGTGACCACACAGATCTCGGCCTCCATATCGCAGCCCCAGGCCTCGTCGGCGAGCGCGATCGCCTCGCGCGCGCCGCGCAGGTCATCGCTGCCGCCCTGGTACATCAGCGGATCGTGCCAGAAGCTTTCGGGCAGTTCGGCCCCGCGCGCCTTGCGCACCAGTTCGACGTGATTGACGTAGGCCGAGCCATCGGCCCACTGATAGGCTCGTGGCAGCGGAGCGGCGGCTTCGCGTTCGTGAAAGCGCTCACGCGGGATCGCGCCGTGCTCCAGCTCGGTGGAAAGCGCACGCAGGGTTGGCTCGTGCCGGTCCCAATCGTCAAGCGCGGCCTGAAGCGTCGGCACCA